>NZ_DATBNB010000565.1 GCF_036554565.1 Longimicrobium sp.
TCCCCCGCGCAGTTTGCGGGGGAAGGGCTGGGGATGGGGGGCGGCCGAGGCATGCACCGGCCCTGATCGAAACGCCACAAAGCCCTGGTGCGGACCGCCCCCTACCCCGCCCGCCGCACCGCCGTCCGCTCCCCGTAGAACCGCAGCATCTCTTCCTTTACCCGCTGCCAGGGCGCCTTCACCACGGGCGCGGGCGGCAGCGAGTCCAGAAAATATCGCCCGTAGCTCTTTTTCGCGATCCGCCCATCCAGGATCATCACCACGCCCATGTCGTCGCGCGACCGCACGAGCCGCCCGAACCCCTGCTTCATGCGGATGGCCGCGTGGGGAAGCATGTATTGCACGAACGAGTTTCCGCCCGCCGCCTCGATGGCCTCGATGCGCGCCGCCGTCACCGGCTCGCTGGGCACCTTGAACGGCAGCTTGGGGATGATCAGCCCGCGCAGGGGCCGCCCGGGCACGTCCACGCCCTCCCAGAACGACGTGGTCCCCAGCAGGATTCCCCGCCCCGACGCCGCGAACCGCTCCACCAGCTGCGCGCGCGGCGCCTCTCCGTGCACGAACAGCGGCCACTGCAGGTCCGCCCGCCGCGCCCGCAGCTCCTGCGCGACGTGCCGCAGCGCCCGGTAGCTCGTGAAGAGCACGAACAGGCCGCCATCCGAGATTTTCGCGTGCTCCAGCGTGGCGCGAACCGTGGCCTCGTCGTGGCGCGGGTCGTGTTCGCCGGAGGGAATCGGCAGGTCGGTGGGCACCACGACCAGCGTCTGCTCGTCGTAGTCGAAGGGCGAGGGGAAGACCGCCTCGTCCACGTGGTAGTCGGCGGCGAACTGCGTGCCGATCCCCAGCCGCTGGCGCATGAAGCTGAAGTTGCCCTGCGTCGCCAGCGTCGCCGACGTCAGGACCACCGTCGGGATCTTCTCGAACAGCGCGTCGCGCAGCACCCACGCCAGGTCCAGCGGCGCGGCGTTGATGGTCAGGTTGGCCTCGCGCCCGTCCCGCGGCGGCTGGCGTTCCATCCACCGCACCATCTTCATCTTGCTCTCGCCCGGGCGCAGGCCGGAGCGCAGCGCGTCCATCGCCGCCTCGATGCGCCCCGCCGCCCCGCGCAGCTCCACCAGCTGCGGCTCCACGCCCTGCTTCAATTGCTCGTCGGCGGCGATGCGCTCGCGCAGCTGCTCCATCCCGCCCAGCAGGTCCTTCAGGTTGTGCAGCAGCCCGGTCAGTGCCTCGTCCAGCCCCAGCGCCCAGATGGGGTGCGCGTCGAAGTTGTCTTCCAGGCGGATCAGCGGGTCGCCGCCCAGGAACACGTCCCCCAGGAAGGAGAAGACGGTCGCCCCCCGGTCGCGTGCCCCGTCCAGCGCCGGGGTGATGCGCTCGTCGATCAGGTCCAGCGCCGACTGGGCGATCAGGTCGTTCTTCACCGCGGCGATGGCCACGCGAAAGGCCGGCAGCAGCCCCTTGCCGCGCATCTCCAGGCGCCGCAGCGTGCGGAACAGGCCGCGCTTGCTGACGGTGGAGCCCAGGTGGCTGGTCGCCGCCTCTTCCAGGTTGTGCGCCTCGTCCAGGATCAGCCGCTTGTACTGCGGGAGGACGGCGGGCGCCGTGTAGTTGCCCTGCTGGCGGCGGACGGCCAGGTCGCTGAACAGCAGGTGATGGTTCACGACCACGATGTCGGCCGAGGCCGCCTCGCGGCGCGCGCGCTGGTAGAAGCAGTCCTCGTAGTGGGGGCACTTGGCGCGCAGGCACACGTCCGTTTCCGACTGCACCTCGTCCCACACCTCCGAGGACGGGCGGAACGGCAGGTCGCTCAAGCTGCCGTCGTCCGTCTTGTTCATCCACTCCAGCAACCCCTGCA
Source organism: Longimicrobium sp. (assembly GCF_036554565.1). Lineage (NCBI taxonomy): Bacteria > Pseudomonadati > Gemmatimonadota > Longimicrobiia > Longimicrobiales > Longimicrobiaceae > Longimicrobium > Longimicrobium sp. The sequence goes on from NZ_DATBNB010000565.1 coordinate 1,856, forward strand.
GCTCCGCCTGTTTTTCGGGCTCGAAGAGCGTCGCCGCGCTTTCCTTGGCCAGCAGCGCGCGGCGGATGGAGACGTAGTTGCTGCGCCCCTTCACCAGCGTGAAGCGGAAAGGCTGCCCGAGGGCGCGGCGAAGGAGCGGCAGGTCCTTGTCGACCAGCTGCTCCTGCAGGTTGATGGTGTTGGTGCTGACGACCGTGCGCTCGCGGTTCTGGACGGCCCAGCGGATGGCGGGAAGCAGGTACGCCACGGACTTGCCCGTTCCCGTCCCCGCCTCGGCCACGCCCACGCCGCCGTCGTTGTACAGCTGCCCGATCATCCGCGACAACGCGCGCTGCTGCGGGCGGTCCTCGTAGCGAGGGTGGCGGCCGGCGAGGGGGCCGCCGGGGCCCAGGTCGGCGTCGATGGCGTCCAGGTCCAGCGGCTCGTGCTCGTCCGGGTCCGGCGGCTCGACGACGACGTACATCTCCGTCGCCTCGTTGTCGATGATGGCGAACCCCAGCCCCTGCTCCCACAGCCGCGCCGCCACCCCGAAGTCCGCCTCCGACGGCTTCAGGATCCCGGACGGGTGGTTGTGGATCAGCAGCCCCCCCGCCTCGGGGTTCTTCACCAGCGCCAGCACGGCCGAGGCGTGCCCGCGGGCGACCACCTTCGGCTCCACCACCTCGCCCCCCTCGCCGACGCGCGCGACGAAGCACACCTCGTTGCCACGCGCGCGAGCGATCTCGCGCCTCAGCAGCTCGGCGGCCACGGGGCTCAGGAAGAGGTCGACGGCGGATCGCCGGGTTTCCACTGCTGGGTTGGTCCTTCAGGGTTGATGGGCAGGCTGCCGATGGTCAGCCCGCCCGCGTGCCGTCAGCCGATGGCTTCCGCGGGGTCGCTCTCGGCGAGCGCGTCGCGCAGCATCTCTTCGTCGCCGCTCTCCACGGCGTCGATCTGCAGGAAGCCCACGCGCACGGGCTCGGCGGGGTCTTCCGGGCACTGGAAGCGCGCCGCGTAGATGCCCAGCTCCGTCGGCGAGGGATGGCCGTACTGGATTTCCACCAGCCAGCCGCGCCCCTGCTCATCCTGGAAGATCGCCCTGTCCTTCGGCATGCGTTCGGTACAATGATAACGGTGAGCACGTTCCCGCGGGAGTGGACGCCGTCAACGGAAAGCGCCCGGCGAGGAAGCTAACACCTCCCCGCCGGGCGCGGTATTCGGATCCTCACGTCGGCCCGTGCGAACCTGCGCTATTCCCCGGTGGCCAAGGCGGCGCGCTCCGCTCTGAGGGCGCGCGCGAACAGGGATCCACCCAGGAAGATGATGACGAACAGCAGAAAGCTGATGATGCCCCCCGGCAGCCCGGGCCATGCCACGGGCCCGAACAGCGCCGCGGCCGGAAGCGGGGCGAGCAGCCCTCCGTGGCCCACCATGACGCCCGCTGGCATGTAACAGATGGCGCGCACCACGCTGGCGGCCACGAGGTAGCCTGTGCTCCTTCCACCCGTCACGCGGCGGACGAGCAGGAGCACGATTTCCAGGATGCCTGCAGTCACGAGCAGGAACCCTGCGTAGCTGTAGAGAAAGAACATGATGGATGGAAGGGCGCGAACGCTTGTCGGTCAGCCGGCGCGGCTTGCTCCCGAGCGATTGGGCGGCCGCGACGCCTGGGCGAACACGCCTCGCATGCCCGCCCACAGAATCACCCCGAAGATCGCCGTCCACACGGGCCCCATCGCCAGGAAGCCAAACGCGATGAACTTGGCGACGGCCTCCAGCACGAACACCACGACCACGGCGATGGCCGCCGCACGGCTGCCGCGGTAGATACCGTACGCCAGCCCGAAGAACAGCAGCGCCAGCAGGACGGCGATGCGGCTGGCGAGCGGGTCTCCTTCGAGTTGCGCTGAAGCCGCGTTCAGCAGCGCCGTCACCCCGAAGAGCACGGTCACGGCGACCGCCCACCAGACGGCGCGGTCTTCCGAGTCGCGATTGATCTTTCCGAGATCCATCGGATTGGTGAATCGGTGGTGATGGAGGGGCCCTACCCGCCCGCGGCTTCCTGGGCGATGCGGTAGGCTTCGTTGCGGGAGATGCCCATCCGCCGGCGCAACTCCTTGGCGATGGCGCTCGGCGATTGCCCCTGCGCCAGGAGCGCGTCGGCGACGGAGCGGGCGGCGAGCGCATCCACCTCGCCCTCAGCCGCGGCGTCCTCGGACCGGCCGGCGACCACGACGACGATCTCGCCCAGCACCTCGGCGTCGGCGTAGCGGGCGGCGACGTCGGCCAGCGGGCCGCGCACGAACTGCTCGTGCATCTTGGTCAGCTCGCGCGCCACGCAAACCCGCCGCTCGCCCCCGGCCGCCTCCGCCAGGTCCGCCAGCAGCCTGCCGACGCGGTTGGGCGATTCGTACAGCACCGCGGCGCGGGGCGAGGCGGCGATCTCCTCCAGCAGTTCGGCGCGCTCCGGCCCCTTCCGCGGCGGAAAGCCGTGGAAGGTGAACGACTCCGCCTCGATCCCCGACGCGACGAGGGCGGACAGAAGGGCGGACGCGCCGGGGATGGGCACGACGTCGAAGCCCGCATCCACCACCTCGCGGACGATGCGGGCCCCGGGATCGGAAAGCAGCGGCGTTCCCGCGTCCGACACGAGCGCCACGTTCTTGCCCTCGCGCAGCATGGTGACCACGAGCGACGCGCGCGAGGCCTCGTTGTGCTCGTGGGCCGACATCAGCCGCGTCTCGATCCCCAGGTGCTTCAGCAGGCCGCCGGTGCGCCGCGTGTCTTCGGCCAGCACCACGTCGGCCGCGGCCAGGGTTTCGGCCGCGCGCCGGGTGATGTCTCCCAGGTTGCCGATGGGCGTGCTGACGATGGACAGCGCCGGCACGCTCAGAGCGCCACGGCCCAGGGAAGCCGGGCGAAGAAGCCCTGCTCCTGCAGCACGAACCGGCTGTCGCGCGCCACCTTCTCCACCAGCGCCGCGGGGTCCACGCCGTGGTGGTCCGCCGCGGCGATCAGCACTTCGGTGATCCACCGCGCGACCCCGTCCGTCAGCG
>NZ_DATBNB010000566.1 GCF_036554565.1 Longimicrobium sp.
AGCCAGCCCAGGCGCAGTTCAGGTCTCCCCCTCCCCTGCGAAGCGGGGGCAGGGGGCCGGGGGGAGGGGGCTCCCGCGGGATCGCGAGGCACCCCGTCGAACCCCGATCGAAGTTCCCCCCTCTCCCGGCGCAGGTTGCCGGGGGAGGGGCCGGGGGGGGGGCGGGGGGGAGGGGGAACCAGCTATCGCGAGCGCGGGAAACGAGTTAGGATACGGGATGCACAACATTCACGGAAAACGACCTCCGCGGGCCTCCACGCTCTCCGTTCGAATCGGCGCCGGGCTGGCCACGGCCGGGTGGGGGCTGCTGATCTGGATGTTCTGGCAGACGCTGCTGGTGGGCTTCACCTTTCAGATCGACCCGCGCCTGGCGATGGCTTGGACGGCCCTGGTGACGCTGATCTTCCTGCGCGTCTACGCCTGGGGCCCGCGCGCGCGGCGCATGCGGGCCCGGCTGCGCGTCCGGGGCCCGGGCCGAACGTGGAAGTGGCTGCTGGCGACGGTGCCGGCCATGATGGTGCTGCCGCACGCGCTGTGGGTGGCGCTGCTCTCGTTCGGGCTGGCGCGCGAGGCGCCCCTCCCGGACATGATCACCAGGTTCGCGGAAAAGCCGTACGGCGAGCTGGCCTTCTGGATCCTGGCGCTCGCCGCGCTGCCGCTGGTGGAGGAGTTCGCGTTCCGGGGATGGATCCAGCGGCCGCTGGAGCGGGTGATGGGGAGCGACGCCGCCATCGCCGCGTCGGCGCTGCTGTTTTCGCTGATGCACATGCAGGCCGACGCGTTCCCCGTGCGGCTGGCGGGAGGGCTGGTTCTGGGGTACGCCGTGTTCGCCAGCCGCTCGCTCTGGGCCGGGCTGGTGCTTCACGCGGCGTGGAACGCGGGCGTGCTCGCCATCACCCTGCTGGAGTGGCCGCCCGACCCCACGGGCAAGGGATGGGCGTGGGGCGCCCCGGCGGCCGCCGTCACCCTGGTGGCGATGGTGTGGTGCGCCTGGTGCGTCAAGAAGATGCAGGACGACGCGGGGCGGCCGCCGCTCGGCCGAGCAGCCGCCAGCGGCAGCCCCGTGGCGTCGTCGTGAGCCTCAGGCCTGGTGCTCGGGCCCGTACTCCTGCCGCAGCTCGTTGACCCACCCCGGCTGCGACAGCCCGCGGTCGACGAAGCCCCGGCCCACGCAGTCCAGCACGCACGTGGCGGTCTGGCCGCGCGACGCCTGCGGCAGGTCGTGAACGAGCACCGAGAGTGCCGCCGAGGCCACGTGCCGGTCTACCACATGGTCCAGCTTGGCCGCGTACTGCACGTACCAGTTGCGCAGCCGCCGCACCGTGGGCGAGTACGGGGCGGTGCCCAGCAGGAACTTCTTGAGCCCGGTGGGGCTCATCCCGATCTCCCTCGCCACGCTGCGCAGGGAGGTGTTCTCCACGCGCCCCGCGGCCGTCTCCCGCAGGTGCTTGATCGTGGCGCTTCGGGGATCACTGATCGTCTGGTCCTTCATGTTCGACATTCCCTATCCTGGGTGGAACCACGAGTGCAGTCGGCGCCGTTCCTACCACCTATTCTAATACCGAACATTTCCCGAAGCAAGGGCCGGCAGGTGCCGTAAAGGTGCACGCGGTGCACACTTAGCGCACATTCACAGGCCGGGGCCGCACTCCCTGCCGGTGCTAAACACCCCCCGCACAATCGGTTCGGACGGTGGCGGGTGCAGTGTGGACGGGCGTGAACTCCGATTTGTGGTCAGCTGTCTACTTTTGACCATGCGTGGCCGATTATGTGCGTCGGCACGGGCGCGGAAATCCGGATTCCCGTGTTCGGCATCCGCCGCCGGGAGCGCGTGGACCGGGGATTCTACGCTGGAAACGTTCCTCCCGCATCCCCCGATCTCGCCTCGTGCCGGATGCGTCCATTTGTAACGATCCTCAGGCCAGGACGCGCCGGGGCACTCCCCGGCACGGAACCGGCGCCCACGGCGCAGGATGAACCCCGAAGTGCCGGCCGCGGCGTCCGTGGCCCTCGTGACCCCGACCGAACCCATGCGCGCCGAAGAAACGCCCGCGGCTCCCGCCGCCACGACCGAACCTGCGCCCGCCGGCTGGCGCCCCGCCCTGCGTGCCGTCGGCCCGGGTGGGGACGATGCCACCGCGCCCGGGGCTCCCCCGCGCGCCGTGAGGCCGCAGCCCGTTCCTCCCGGTGCGGAGGTGGAGCACCCCTCGCTCTACTTCAACCGCGAGCTGGGGCTGCTGGACTTCAACTGGCGCGTGCTGCACCAGGCGCGCGACGAGCGCACGCCCCTGCTGGAGCGGGTGCGGTTCCTGGCCATCACCAGCGGCAACCTCGACGAGTTCTTCCAGAAGCGGGTGGGCGGGCTCAAGCGGCAGCTGATCGCCGGCGTGCAGACGCTGTCGCTGGACGGCCGCACTCCCGGCGAGCAGCTGGCCCTGGTGGCCGAGGCGGCGGCCGAGATGTACGCCGCCCTCGCCACGGCGTGGGACCACGAGCTGCGCCCGCGGCTGCGCGCCGAGGCCGACGTGGCCGTCTCCGACTGGGCCGAGCTGGACGCGGAGCAGCGCGCCGGACTGACGCGCTACTTCCGCGACAACATCTACCCGGTGCTCACCCCGCTGGCGGTAGACCCCGGGCACCCCTTTCCCTTCATCTCCAACCTCAGCCTGTCCCTGGCGGTGCTGATGCGCCACGCGGCGCGCAACACCATGCACTTCGCGCGCATCAAGGTGCCCACCACGCAGGGGCGCTGGGTGCCCGTGCCCAACTCGCCGCACAAGCACCACTTCATCCCCGTCGAGCAGGTGGTGCAGGCCAACGTGAGCGCGCTCTTTCCGGGGATGGAGGTCGTGGCGGCCAGTGCCTTTCGCGTCACGCGCAACGCCGACGTCGACCGCGACGACGACGAGGCCGAGGACCTGCTGGCGCTGATCTCCGAGGAGCTTCGCGAGCGGCGGTTCGCGCCCGTGGTGCGGCTGGAGGTGGAGCGGGGGATGCCCGACGAGGTGCGCGAGCTGCTGATCCGCGAGCTGGAGCTGGAAGCGTCGGACGTGTACGAGGCCGCCGACATGCTGGACCACGCCGAGTGCATGCTCCTGGCGGAGCTGGACCTGCCGCAGTTCCGCTACGAGCCGTGGGAGCCCGTGGTCCCAGAGCCGCTGCAGCACGAGGGAGAGACGGAGGACGAGGCCAACGTCTTTTCCATCCTGCGCCGTGGCGACGTCCTGGTGCACCATCCGTACGAGTCGTTCAACGCCAGCGTGCAGCGGCTGGTGGAAGAGGCGGCGGACGACCCGCACGTGCTGGCCATCAAGATGACGCTGTACCGCACCGGCGTGAAGTCGCCCGTGGTGCAGGCGCTGCTGCGCGCGGCGGAGCGGGGAAAGCAGGTGGCGGTGCTGGTGGAGGTGACGGCGCGCTTCGACGAGGCAAACAACATCGTGGGCGCGCAGATGATGGAAGACGTGGGCGTGCACGTTACCTACGGCCTGGTCGGGCTGAAGACGCACTCCAAGGTGACGCTGGTGGTGCGGCTGGAAGAGGGGCGGCCGCGCACGTACTGCCACGTGGGAACGGGCAACTACCACGCGAAGACTACCCGCGCCTACACCGACTTCGGGCTGCTGACGGCGAACCCGGAAATCGGCCGCGACCTGGTGAACTTCTTCCACTTCCTCACCGGCTACGCGCCCGACCAGCAGTACGACCGGCTGGTGGTGGCGCCGCGCGACATGCGGCGCGTGTTCGAGGAGCGCATCGAACGCGAGATCGCGGTGCAGGAGTCGGGGGGCACCGGGCGCATCATCGCCAAGCTCAACGCGCTGGACGATTTCGGGATGATCCGGGCGCTCTACCGCGCCTCGCAGGCGGGGGTGAGCATCGACCTGATCGTCCGCGGCCACTCGCGGCTGCGCCCGGGGCTGCCGGGGTACAGCGACAACATCCGCGTGGTGAGCATCCTGGGGCGGTTCCTGGAGCACGACCGCATCTACTACTTCGAGAACGGCGGCGACCCCGAGCTGTTCCTGGGCAGCGCCGATTGGCGGGGGCGCAACCTGAACGAGCGGGTGGAGACGATGGTCCCCGTGCTGGACCCGGCGCTGCGGGAGCGGATGGTGGAGGTGCTGCAGCTGGCGTTGCGCGACAACCGGCTGGCGTGGGACCTGGACGCCGACGGGCAGTACGTGCAGCGCCGCCCCGCCGCGGACGAGGACGAGATCAACTACCAGGAGCTGCTGATGCGCGACGCCGAGGCCCGCAGCCGTGCCGCGGGCGGGCGGCCGTGGGAGCTTTCGGTGTGAGGGGCGGGGAGTGCGTGAGTGCGTGAGTGCGTGAGTGCGTGAGTGCGTGAGTGCGTAAGTGCGCGGCGAAGCACACAGAAGCCCGGCGATGTCATCCCGATGGAGCGGCCAACGGGCACCTGCCCGTACTCCGAACTTCGCAGCGACTGAGGGATCCGCCACACACTCCGCGAGGCGCCCGGCACCTGCGGAGCCATCGGCACCCTGACACGTCCGTGCCCAGCCGGATTCAACCCGCCCCGGATTCTGGCCGGTCTCCCCCTCGTTCTCGGCCCCGGCTGGCGCGCCTGCCTTCGCACCGGCAACCGCCTTGGCGCCAGCCCCGGCACGGGCGACTGAAGTCGCTGCAACAACCACACGAAGTCCGCCTGCGCGGACTGGCTGGCCTGGGTGTGTGAAAGGTCGATGTGGCGCGTCCCGACTTCGTTCACAGGCCCGGCGTGGGGGATGGGCCGGTGCACGACCGCAGATGTGTGGCGGATCCCTCAGTCGCTGCGAGCTCTGGTGTGCGGGCTGGTTTTCCGGGGCCGCTCCATCGGGATGACATCGGGCGGCTTCGGCAGGTGCGGTGATGTTCACAGGCTGTGCTTCCGCAGTGAGTTATGCGTGGTGCACCAGACTGGCTCCCTTCCCCCGCGCAGTTTGCGGGGGAAGGGTTGGGGATGGGGGGCGCCGGCCCGAGCACCGGGCCTGGGTGCTTGGCCACGCGAGAAGCGGCGTCCGCGCTGTGTGGCCGGTCCCTCAGTCGCTGCGAGCTCTGCTGTACGGGCCAGGTTTTCCGGGGCCGCTCCATCGGGATGATATCGGCTGGCTTCGGCTGGTGCGGTGCGCGTCGGGCTTGCGCCGGGGGCGCGGGGGCCTGAGCTTGCTCGCGGCTTG
>NZ_DATBNB010000567.1 GCF_036554565.1 Longimicrobium sp.
AGCCTGAGGCACCTCCAAGCCCGGGCGCGGCAGCGGTCACCGTAGCCGAAGCCTCGGCTGCCGTGGGGCCCTCACCCGTCCTCGCCTAGGCTCGTCCACCCTCTCCCACAAACAGCGTGGGAGAGGGGGTACACTTCGAGGTTGCGGTGCGCGGGCATGGAGATGCGTTCAACCCTGGCCCGGTCGCGGCGGTTGAAACCGCGTCTGGAACATCACGAAGTCCGCCTGCGCGGACTGCACGCGTAGTCGAGTGCGCAAATCCGTCCGAAGCGCGGTTCAGGTCTCCCCCTCCCCTGCGCAGCGGGGGACGGGGGCCGGGGGGAGGGGGCTCCCGCGGCATGCGAAGCCCCCGATCGAACCCCCACCGAAGTTCCCCCCTCTCCCGCGCAGTTTGCGGGGGAGGGGCTGGGGGAGGGGGAACCTACTGGTCCATCCCGTACCGCTGCAGCTTGCGGTACAGCGTCGACGGGTCGATCCCCAGCACCTCCGCGGCCTTGGTCTTGTTGCCGCCCTCGGAGTGCAGCACCCAGTGGATGTACGCCCGCTCCACGATCTCCAGCGTGGGATTGGGCGGCAGCGTGGCCGACACCAGCGGCTGCGCCTGGCGCTGGGTGATGCGCGTCGGCAGCGTGGACGCGCCGATCTCCCCACCGTCCGCCGTGAGCACCGCGGCCCGCTCCAGCGCGTTCTCCAGCTCGCGCACGTTGCCGGGCCAGTCGTAGCTCTGCAGCAGCGCCAGCACCTCCGTGGAAAGGCGCGGCACGGCGCGCCCGCGCTGGGCGGCGAAGCGGTCGAGGAAGAACTCGGCCAGGATGGGAATGTCTTCCGGCCGCTCCTGCAGTTCCGGCAGCTGCAGCGTGATCACGTTCAAGCGGTAGAACAGGTCGCTGCGAAACCCGCCCCGGCGGATTTCCTCGTCCAGGTCGCGGTTGGTAGCCGCCATGATGCGCACGTCCACCGGCACCGGCTCCGTGGCGCCCACGGGAATCACCTCACGCTCCTGCAGGGCGCGAAGCAGCTTCACCTGCAGGGCGGGCGACATTTCGCCCACCTCGTCCAGGAAGAAGCTGCCTCCCTTGGCCGCCACGAACAGCCCCTGCTTGTCGCGCACCGCGCCGGTGAACGAGCCGCGCACGTGCCCGAACAGCTCGCTTTCCAGCAGGTTCTCGGGAAGCGCGCCGCAGTTGATGGAAACGAACGGGCCGTCGCCACGGTCGGAGATGGTGTGGATGTACCGCGCCAGCACCTCCTTGCCCGTTCCCGAGGCGCCGGTGATGAGCACGGTGGAGTCGCTGGGGGCCACCGTTTCCGCCGTCTTCAGCACGTCCACGAAGCGCCGGCTGCGGCCGATGGGGCGCGTGGTGTCGGAGCGGTCGCGGCGGCGGATCTCGGTCTTCAGCGCCTGGTTTTCGCGCTTCAGCTGGCGCGACTCGGCGGCGCGGCGGCAGATGGCGACCAGCTCGTCGTTGCTGAAGGGCTTCTGGATGTAGTAGAACGCCCCCTCGTTCACCGCGCGCATGGCGGTCTGCAGCGACGCCTGCGCAGTCATCAGGATGACGGGGAGGGAGGGGTCTGATTCCTTGGCGGCCATCAGCACCTCCAGCCCGCCGACGCCGGGCATCCGCACGTCGGAAAGCACCACGTCGGGGCGCACGTCGGCGATGCGGTCGATGCCCGCCTGGCCACCGACGGCCGTCTCCACCTGGAAGCCCTCGCGCTTCAGCAGGATGCGCAGGGTGTCGAGGATGCCGACCTCGTCGTCGACGATGAGGATCTTGGGTTCGCTCACGGGATCGCGGTCAGAACGGTAACTACGGTCAGAACGGCACTACGGTCGGGGCAGACGCAAGATCGGGGCGCTACTGCCGGGAACATCCTGCGCGGACCCATACCATCCGCGCCTCGGCTGACTGTGGCGCATGCCGCGG
>NZ_DATBNB010000568.1 GCF_036554565.1 Longimicrobium sp.
AAGATCTCGGGGATCAAGAAGGCGTTCGGCGACAAGGAGGTGCTCCCCGGCGTGAACCTGCTGGTGAACAAGGGCGACCGCCTGGTGATCATGGGGCCCAACGGCATCGGCAAGTCTACCCTGCTCAAGATCGTGATGGGCGACCTGCCTCCCGACGAGGGCCAGGTGGAGTGGGGGTACGAGGCGCACCGCGGCTACTTTGCGCAGGACCACCACGAGCAGCTGGACGGCGACGAGCAGACGGCCGAGCAGTGGCTGTGGAACTACTGCCCCGGCAAGGACCGCGGCTTCGTGCGCGGCCACCTGGGGATGATGCTGTTCTCGGGCGACGACGGCGAAAAGCGCCTTTCCGCGCTTTCCGGCGGCGAGGCGGCGCGGCTGGTGTTCAGCCGGCTGGCGCTGGAGCAGCCCAACGTGCTGGTGCTCGACGAGCCCACGAACCACCTGGACCTGGAGTCCATCGAGGCGCTGGTGGCGGCCCTGCAGGGGTACGAGGGCACGCTGATCCTGGTGTCGCACGACCGCTGGTTCGTCAGCCAGCTGGCCACGCGGGTGGTGGAGATCAGCCCCAAGGGCATCCGCGATTACCTGGGCACCTACCAGGAATACGTGCACGCCTGCGGCGACGACCACCTGGACGCCGACACGGTCGTCCTCAAGGCCAGGCGCGAGGACAAGAAGGGCGGCAAGGCGGGCCGGCGCGAGCTGGTGGAGGCCTGAGGGCCGTCCTTCCAGGATCCGCGGCCGACGAACGGACCCGGCCGGGATTGCTCCCGGCCGGGTCCGTTGCTTTTCTGCGATCGGGGGCTACAGCCGACGCAGCCGCCTACGGTTCCGGGGTAGCGTCCGGCGTGCCGGGCCCGCGGGAGCAGAATCCCATCGGAGCTGGCCGCGTTCGGCGTTGCCCTCGTCCGCATCCGCGCCCCCATCGCCTCCTCCCGCGTCACCTCCGCCGGCGTCACCGCCCCCAGCGTCACCTCCGCCAGCGTTGCCTCCTCCCCCGTTGCCCCCGCCAGCGTTGCCGCCGCTGTTTCCGCCCGAGCCGCCGTTACCAGCGGCGTTCGTGTTTCCGCTCGTGGCCGTGGTTCCGCTCGTGTCGGCCGCGGCGCCGTCGTCTGGGCTGGTGAGCCAGGGCAGCCTCCATTCGCTGAAGAACGCAGCCCCCACCAACACACTGGCGACGTTGATCCCCAGCGCCCAGGTCACCACGGCCAGGTAGTCGGTCAGCAGGTCCGCGCCGAAGGTGGGGTTGTCGCCCCAGGTCTCCTTCAGGCCGATCAGCGCGAGCACGACAGCCACCATGAGCGTGACCACCGTAGCGTAGGTGAACCAGCGGCTGTGCGCCGCCCCCACGGTACGCTGGAACCGCCGGGGAATCAGCTCGCCCCAATCCGTTTCCACGTAGCCGTTGTCCAGCTGAAGCCTCTCGGGTTCGGCACCACCGCCGGTATCGTCCGTGACCGCCCCCCCTGTCTCCTGTGCGACGCGATCCCGAAGCTCTCCTACCTTCGCGGCGGCGTCCGCGGGCGCCAACCCGTTCCACTCGGCGCGGACGGCCTTGAGGGCGGCGACCAGTTCCGGCTTGGGCGGCGTTGCGGCCGTCGCGGCGGCGATCTCCTTGTCCAGCACTGCCGTGAAGCTGGTGTACAGCACCGCCGCGGCCTTCCGCACCTCGGATTCTTTCCGGTAGGCCCGCGAAGTCAGCGGCGCTTCCCCGGAGAGGGCCCGGGTGGGAGCGTCATTGTACGCTTTTTTCGCTTCGCCCAGGAGGGTGTCGGGGTGCCGCGTGGCGGGGACGTCGGACCCGGGATCGGGGGCGTACGGCGTGAGCTGGGCGATCGTCTGCTGGTCTGCGGTGAGTCCCGCGATCCAGTTCTCGCGTCCGTCGTTCCACGCCAGCCACAGGTTGTCGGCCTTGTCCATCGCATCCTGCGCTTCCGCGACGCCGGTGCTTCCGCGGGGCTGTAGTGCCGTGGCGGCAAGGGTCAGGTGCGACGAGAATTCCTGCCGGAACGGGCGCGCCACGCCGTTGGCGTTCGCGAGCTCCGGGTCCTCCACGATCGTAGCTTGGGCCCGGCCCAGCCGCATCCAGGCGTGGTCGCGGTCCAGGTCACGGTCGCGGTACCGGCGAAGGAGGTAGACGGCAGACAGGCCCACGAACAGGATGAGCATCGCCCACCACGGGCCGTGCTTCACCGCGAGGCTGACGGGGATCAGAACCGCCGAGTACCTGGCGCTGTCCGGCCGCGCCAGGACGTAGCCATCGTAGCGGCCCGCGCGAACGTCCCGAAGCTGGATGGTCCACGGCGCGGGAGTGCCGTCGCGGGGGACCGTGATGGTCGGCAGGCTGTCCCACGCCGCGGCGGACAGCTGGCGTCCATGCACCGTGTCGACCAGTGTCAGGCCGTGCAGGCGCAGCTGCATGGGTGCCGCGGAGCGTGCAACCGCAGGCGCCGCCGGGGGAGCCGGATCGGCGGCTCCCGCGGCCGCGGCGGCTCCGGCGGACTCCGTGGGTGCGGCTGCGGTGGCCGGGGCGTGCGTCGGCAGCCAGAATGCTCCGTGCAGCTGCGGGTTTCCACGCGTCCCCCTGGCCGTGATGCGCGTGGCGGGATTGCCGGGATACGCGTGCAGAGCATCGGCGGCGGGGGTGATGCGGATTCCGGACGGTGTGGAATCCGCCTCGGTCTCTTCACCCTCCGCGGCGCCTTCGTCCGCCGCGTCGCCCTCGCCTTCGTCTCCTTCCCCCTCGCCGCCTGCACCTTCGGCTTCCCCCTCACCTTCGCCCTCATCCTCACCTTCACCCCCACTAGCGCCTTCGCCCTCCCCGTCCTGCCCCTCGCCGCCCTCTTCCTCAGCGCCGTCGTCCGAACCGGACGACGCGGCCTGGGAGGCGGCCGGGCGCTGCTCCTGGCCGGCCCAGGGAAGGTCGTCTGCACCGAGCGCGGCGACGGCCAGCGCCACCGCGGCGATGGCGATGGCCAGCAGGTTTCCCCCGGCGGGAACGTTTCTGTTGTTCATGTGGGATGCCGAAAGGTGAGGACCACGCTTGCCGAGGCGGCGGGCGTGGAGGAGGGAAGGGGGGCGGGCTCGTCGCTGCCCACGTCGGCGTCGGCGTCGAACGCGGCGGCGGACTCCGGCGCGGGCGAAGCGGACACCTCGACAGAACCGGCCGCCGTGCCGTTGGGCACGGCGTCGGCGCGCGCCTCCACGGTGTACCGCCCCGCGGCGGGAACCGCGATCGAGAACCGCCCTTCGCCGTCGGTGACGGCGGCGATGTCGGGAACGGGGACGGGCGCGCCCGTGATCACCACGCGCGCGTCCCCCACGGGAGCGCCGTCCGGGCCCAGCACCTGGCCCCGGACCACGCCGCCCGGCCCGCTCACGTCTTCCACGACTGGATGCGCTTGAACACGTCGGCGTTGATGCGCGTGCCGGAGTTGCTGGTGATGGTGCCGGACGTGCCGTACGCGTGGATGGCCACCGCGATCCGCTTGTCGCCGTCGACCACGTAGACGGGCGCGCCGCTCTGGCCGCCGTACGTGTCGACGTTGTAGAACACCTGCCGCGGCGAGAGCCGCGCCGGGTTCTTGACGTCGAACCACAGCGTCTGCCGCTCGTTGCCGTTCTTGTCGCCCGGGTATCCCGCCACGTTCAGGTTCAGCGGGCGCAGCTTGGCATCGGAATACGCCCCGATGCCGAACATCCCCACCTTTTCGCCCGTCACCGCGGAGTCTTCGGGAAGCACGATGGCGGCGTAGTCCGATCCGGGGTCGCCGTTCTTCACCCAACCCGCCACCGAG
>NZ_DATBNB010000569.1 GCF_036554565.1 Longimicrobium sp.
CGGGTGCATGCGGTGGATCTCCACCAGGAACACCAACGCGGTCAGCACCGGCTTGAACTGCTCGCGATCGGTAATGCGCAGGCGCACCCCGCGGCAGAGGCGGTTGCGGTGCTGCATCCAGTCCGTTCCGCGGGGCGTGAACTCCGCCAGCTCGAACTCTACCCCCGGCAGGTCGTACGCGCGCACGCGGCGCAGAAGCTCCGTGTTGTTCATGTACGGCGCGCCCACGTAGCTGAACGGCGTCGGAGTCCCCCGTCCCACGGACAGGTTGGTCGTTTCCAGCATCACCAGCCCGCTGAACGCCAGCGCCGCGTCGAGCGTGCGGATGTTGGGCGACGGGTTGATCCACGGCAGCCCGGTTTCGTCGAACCATGCATTGCCGCGCCACCCCTGCACCGGCACCACGCTCAGCTTGGCGCCGATGCGGTACTCGCCGTTGACGTATCGCGCCACTTCGCCCGTTGTCATCCCGTGGCGCAGGGGGACGGGATAGTAGCCGGTGATCAGCGGGCCGCGGCTGCGCATCTCGTACTGCATCAGCGGCCCTTCCGCACGCGAGGTGACAGGATTGGGCCGGTCCAGCACGACGAAGGGGATGCCGTGGCGCGCGGCCTCCTCCATCGCCATCGCCATCGTCCAGATGTACGTGTACGGCCGCGCGCCGATGTCCTGCATGTCGAACAGCAGCACGTCGATGCCTCGCAGCATGGCCGCGGTGGGGCGCTCGGTGGATCCATAGAGCGAGAACACCGGCAGCCCCGTCCGCGAATCGCGCGACGTGCCGATGCGCTCTCCGCCATCGATGTTGCCGCGCAGCCCGTGCTCCGGCCCGAAGAGCGCGACGAGCCGCACCTCGGGATGGCGGTGGAGCGCGTCGATGGCGCTGCGCCCGTCGCGGGTGACGGCCGTGTGGTTGGTGATCAGCCCCACGCGCTTGCCCCGCACCAGGTGCAGCGAATCGCGCAGCAGCACCTCCAGCCCGGGGAGCACCGGCTCCTGTGCCTTGGACGCGGTCGGCGCGTTGACGTAGTTGGCGGGGAGCACGGTGGGCTGCTGCGCCCGCGAGGGCGAGGGGCCCAGCTGCGCGGCGAGCGCGCCGACGCACGCAGCCAACGCGGCCACGGGCTTGAGAACCGTTGTGTAGGGCATTGGACGATCGATCCCGCGAAACTGCGTTGATGGCGCGATGATGGTGCGGCCGTTAGACTCGCCGCTTGCGAGGATTGTTCCGCAAAACGCGGTTTCACATGAAAGACACGGAGGATCGGGAGGAACCCTCCCCGGCCCTCCGTGCGCCCCGAGCCCTTCGTGTGAGACCGCGTTCAGCGGCGATCTCGGATGTGCACGGCCATCTGCCGCGGCGGCTTTCCGTCGGGCGTCAGCCACACCACGTCCGCACCCTCGTCCCACCCCTGCCGCTCGCGCCGGATGCGCGCCGCGATCTCGTGTGCGGCCTGCAGGGCCGCGTTCTTCCTGGTCATCCGTTCCTCGCGATCTATGAGTGCAGCGCCGGCGGACCGGCGCATCGATCAGGGGAAATCAGGCCGCGCGGCACAGGCGCGGCGCCACCGCCAGCGTGTCCGGGAGCACCACCGCCGGCAGGCCTGCGCCCGGCTTGGCCATCAGGTGCCCCTGCACGCAGTCCGCGCCCAGGGCGCGCACGGCGGCCAGCTCCTCCGACGTTTCCACGCCTTCCACGATCACCGTGCTGCCCATGGCGTGGCCCAGCATCACCAGCGAATGCACCACCTGCCGCCGGCCCGTGTGCGCGTGGACGCCTCGCACCAGCTCCAGCGCGATCTTCAGGAAGTCGGGGCGCACCTCGGCCAGCACGCGCAGGTCCGAGTAGCCCGTGCCCACGTCGTCCAGCGCGATCTGAAAGCCGAGTTCGCGGTACCGCATCAGCGCGCGCAGAAACCCGGGGTCCGAGCGCATCCGCGACTCTTCCGTCACCTCCAGCACCAGGCGGTTCACCGGCACGCCCGTCTCGGCCACCACGCGCTTGGCGAACTCCAGGAACTCGGGCTCGCGGATGCGCTCCGCTGACAGGTTCAGGAAGAGCAGCGTGTCCGGGCGGCGCCACAGCCCCAGCCGCGTGGCGTTCAGCAGCGCCGTCGTCCAGCACACCCGCTCCAGCGCCGCCATCTCGCCCAGCCCGTTGGCCGTGGCGAACAGCGTGCGCGCCGAGTGCAGCGGCGAATCCAGCGGGCCGCGGGCAAGCGCCTCGTACCCGATCACGCCGAACCCGTCGGCGCTCACGATCGGCTGGTAGAACGGCGTCACCGTGCAGAAGAACTTCGGCTCCATCACCGGCGCGGCGGTCCGGGTCTGCACGGCCGTCGCGTGATCGTCCACCATCGTATCTATGTCGAACATGGGCTGGATCTCCCAGGATTGTCGCGGTCCTTCAAGGGGCCGGCCGTTCCCGCGGTGACGCGGCGTCGCTGGCTGCGGAGAACAATCTGCATCCCGCAACCGGTACGCGAATGGGTCGAACTACCCAAACCGCTCGAACCGGTTCAACATCGTTCAAGTGAGCGATCCCGAATCAGCGGATCGGCACGGCAGATGGTACGGGAGCAAGGGTCTTCGTGGTTTCAGAGATGCTGGTCCATGAAGGTCCGCCGCGCTTCCGGGGATGATCTAAGTCGATGTGGATCATCGATATGGAAGTGATCCAGGGAACTAAAGAACAGCGCGGGCCGCACCCGCTGAAAGCGCGGATGCGGCCCGATGTGCGTGCTGCGGGTATCGGCTCAGCAGCCCGGGTGGGACACGTCAGGTACAGTTCAGATCCAGGTTCAACTCAGCTGAACATGTCGTCACCGAACTTGAAGCCGCCCGCGCCCTTGCCCTTGGGGCGCTCGGCCTTGGCGCGGCCGTAGGCGCCGCTCTCGGCGCGGCTGATCTTCCGGTGCGCCGCCAGCCCCTCCAGCAGCAGCTCGGCTGCGGCCACGGTCATCGCCGGGTCCGCCGGGTTGCTGAGCCCCGCGCCCTCCAGCGCCTCGTTCAGCCCGTTCACCGCCGCCAGTCCGGCGAGGCACGCCTCGGCCGAGGCGCCGTCGCTGATCTGCAGCACGCCGCCCTTGTCGAAGTGCTCGATCACCTCGTCCAGCATCGACACATCCCACATGCCGTCGAACACGTCGCGCGCGGCC
>NZ_DATBNB010000570.1 GCF_036554565.1 Longimicrobium sp.
GTCGCTCACGGAGCCGTCCGGCGCGGAGCCGATCGAGGTGGGCCGGCGAGACCGGGAGCGCCGCGTGTTCTGCGGCGTGGAGACTAGTCGCGTGGACCTGCCGTTCGTGGACTGCGCGGTCGCGTGGCTCCGGTCGCCGGGAAACACGGCATGGATCGGCGAAGCGGTCGCGGCCGAGGAAGAAGTCTTCCGCGCGATTTCCCGCCGGGTGCCGTTCACCGTGCCGCGCGCCATCGGTCCGGGCCGCTGCCCTGAGACAGAGGCGGCGGGAGTCCTGTACGTTCCGCCGTTCGGGGCACGCGTGGACGAGAGCCCGCCGATGGAAACCTGGCTCCGCGCCAGCTATGGCCGGGCGCTGCTGGGGGCGGCGGCGCGCCTATGGACGCGGGTGAACAAGGCCGGCTACGCGCTGGGCGTGTATCACCTGGACGCGATGGTGTTCCGGACGGGGTGGAGCCCTCCCGGCGGCGTCCCCACCGCACACGCCGTCGCCAGCGACGCGCCGTACGCCTGCGCGCTGGGCCAGTACTACCGCCGTCCCCCCGCGGACCCGCTGTACCTGCCGCGGTACACGAGCCTGGGCGGCCACGTTCTTCCCCCTGCGGTCGCGGAAGGCGAGGTGGCACTCCCCGAGACCGAGGCGCAGGCGTTCGCGCTCCTTGCGCTCGACGTACTGGCCAGTCGCCCGCTGCCGCTCTCGCCCGTGACGCCCGCGGTGGAACTCGCCGCCATGCTGCCGGACTTCGAGAACCACTTCGTCCAGCCGGCGCTGGTCCGTCCCCTCGCCGATGCCCTCATCTCCCACGACGCCGCCAAACGGATCGTTGAATGGATCGCGGTCCTCGCCCAGCGCTGAACATCGCCACAATTCCAATCATCCACGTGCCCGGCGCAGATTGTGAGGCGCCGGGCACAGCTTTTGTGCGGGAACGGCCGTGCGTATCATGAAGGCGAGGAGCAAGCGTTGCGCACACCTGGAGCCGCAGCATGCCGAGCAGGCTGGAACTGAACATCGCGGTGCCGAGGCCGGAGCTGGGCGCGTTCTGCCGCCGCAATCACGTTCGAAAGCTTTCGTTCTTCGGCTCGGTGCTGCGCGACGACTTCGGGCCGGAGAGCGACGTCGACGTCCTGGTGGAGTTCGAGCCGGGCCACACGATCGGCTATTTCGGCCTTTCCGATGGAACTGGAGCTTTCGGCGATGCTGGGCCGCACAGTGGACCTGCGCACGCCTCCTGAGTTGAGCCGGTACTTCCGTCATGAGGTCGTTCAGCACGCGGAGGTCTGCTTTGCGGATTGAGGATGCCGTGCGGCTCCGCCACATGCTCGACGGCTCGCGCGAGGCGATCGAGTTTCTTGGGTCCACCAGCCGCGACGCGTTGGCGGATGATCGCATGCGAGCCTACGCGGTGGTACGTGCAATCGAAGTCGTCGGCGAGGCCGCTTCGAAGGTCGCCGCCGAAACGCGCGCGGCGCATCCCGGTGTGCCGCGGTCCGTAATCACCGCGATGCGCAATCGCCTGATCCACGGATACTTCGACATCGATTACCAGCGGGTTTGGGATACCACGCGCGCCGACCTGCCGGTACTGATCGAGGAACTGGAGAGGATTCTCGCCTCCGATCCCCCCGCCTGAACGGATCTGGGCATGCCCATCGCGAGCATCAACCCGGCAACGGGCGAAACGTTGAAGACCTTCGACGCGTTGACGCCGGAGGAGATCGAACGGAAGCTGGCGCTCGCCGAGCAGGCCTTCCGCGCGCACCGGCGCACGCCCATGCGCGAGCGGGCGGAGCGGATGGCGCGCGCGGCCGAGGTGCTGGAGGCCGACAAGGACCGCTTCGCCCGCCTGATGACGACGGAGATGGGAAAACCCCTCGCCGCGGCCGTCGCCGAGATAGAGAAGTGCGCCTGGGTGTGCCGCTACTACGCCGAGCATGCCGAGGAGATGCTGCGTCCCCGCCCCGTGGACGTCGGTGATGCGCGGGCCGAGATCCACTTTCTGCCGCTGGGGGCCGTGCTGGCGATCATGCCGTGGAATTTCCCTTTCTGGCAGGTCTTCCGCTTCGCCGCGCCGGGGCTGATGGCCGGCAACGTGGGCCTGCTGAAGCACGCCTCCAACGTGCCCCAGTGCGCGCTTGCGATCGAAGAGGTGTTCCGCCGCGCCGGCTTCGATGAAGGCGTGTTCACGACGTTGCTCGTCGGCTCCGAGGCCGTCGGGAGCCTGCTGGACGATCCCCGTGTCGCCGCCGCCACGCTCACCGGCAGCACCCCGGCGGGGAGCAGCGTCGCCGAACGCGCGGGACGAAACCTCAAGAAAACCGTGCTGGAGCTGGGCGGCAGCGACGCGTTCGTGGTGATGCCCAGCGCCGACCTGGACGCGGCAGCGAAGACGGCAGCCAAGGCGCGCTGCATCAACAACGGCCAGTCGTGCATCGCGGCCAAGCGCTTCATCGTCCACGACGCGGTGGCGGACGAGTTCGAGCGGCTCTTCGTCCACGCGATGGAGGCGCTCAAGGTGGGCGATCCCATGCACTCGGCCACGGACATCGGCCCGCTGGCGACGCAGTCCATCCGCGACGAGGTGGCCGGCCAGGTTCGCGCCGCCGTCGCTGCGGGCGCGCGCGTTCTCACCGGCGGGCACCCGCTGGACGGCACCGGCTTCTTCTATCCGCCGACCATCCTGACTGACATCCCGCGCGATGCGCCGGCGTACTACGAAGAGGTGTTCGGCCCCGTGGCGCTGCTGTTCCGCGTGCCGGACCTGGACGCGGCGATCTCGACGGCCAACGACTCGCCTTTCGGCCTGGGGAGCAGCGTGTGGACGCGGGACGACGGCGAGCGCGCCCGCTTCATCGCCGAGATCGAGGCGGGGATGACGTACGTCAACGCGATGGTCGCTTCCGATCCCCGGCTGCCGTTCGGTGGCGTCAAGCAGTCCGGCTACGGGCGCGAGCTGGCCGAGTTAGGCATCCACGAGTTCGTGAACATCAAGTCCGTGTGGATGCAGGACACGGCGCCCGGCGACCTCGCCGCGGCCGAGTAGCATGGAGGCCGTGATCCTGGTGGGGATCCAGGCGTCGTGAAAGTCGACGTTCTACAAGCAGCGCTTCTTCGATACGCACGTCCGCATCAGCCGCGACCTGCTGCGGACCAAGAACCGCGAAGCGCTGCTGATGGACGCCTGCATCCGCGCGAAGCAGCCGTTCGTCATGGACAACACCAACCCGCTCGCCGAAGAGCGGGCCCGCTACATCCTCCCCGCCCGCGCCGCGCGCTTTCGCGTAGTCTGCTACTTCTTCCGCACGGAGACGCGAGCCGCCATCGCGCGCAACAACAAGCGTGAGGGCAGGGCCAGAATTCCCATCCCCGGCATCCTGGGCACCTACAAGAAGCTCGAGGAGCCCCGCCCCGAAGAGGGCTTCGACGAGATCTACCTCGTCACCCTCACGCCCGAGGACGAGTTCGTCCTCGCTCAGCTATTCCCCGGGCCCTCGGACACATCCAACCTGGAATAGATCTCCTGGACCGGGATGGCGCATCCAACCGAGTTCAGCATCAAGGTATCGTCCACGCCAGTGATCTCCGTCAGCGTCCACATGTCGCCCTGCCGGCGCCAGTGCTCGATAAAGACGCAGTCTTGCGCGATGAACAGCACCTCGAGGAGTGAATCGATCTTCCTGTAGTGAACGAACTTGTCCCCACGATCGTACGATGCGGTGCTGGGAGAGAGCACCTCGACGACCAAGCCGGGATTCAACAGGATATCGACTTCCCGGTCCTCGAACTTCGGCTCGTCGCAGACCGCCACCACGTCGGGATACACGTACCTCGACGGAGTGACTTTCACCCGCATCGTATTCGAGTACACCTCGCACGGGCGCCCATCGAAGCAGTTGCCGAACATGCGCACCAGATTCGAAACGGTGACGCTGTGAGGACGCGAGTTTCCGCTCATGGCGACCAGGCGGCCGTCGATGTACTCGCTCCTGAATTCGGCGTTGCGGTCCAGCGCGAGGTACTCCTCGGGCGTGTATCGGTCGAAAGCTGCTGCTGACATGGCACCCCTTCGGCTAGAGTTGCGCCGAGTGTAAGGTCACGTTTCGCAACCGCACAACCCTCTTTTCGTTACAGCGCCACAACTCCGCCAGCAGCCGAACATAGGTGTATGCCCTATGTCTTCTTACGGAAGGGTCCACCAACCCTTTGAGGCAACAGACGGAGGGCGCGGGAAACCGTCCCGCGCCCTCCGCGTCCTCCGCGCCTCCGCGTGACCGAAGCAGTTCAGACGAGCGCGGCCTCGCGGGACGGATAGTGCGATGTCACATAGTCGTCCAGGATGCGCTTGAACTCGTCGGCGATGTGGTCGCCCTTGAGCGTGGTGAAGTGCTCGCCATCCACGTACACCGGCGCCTTGGGCTCTTCGAAGGTGCCGGGGAGCGAAATGCCGAGGTTTGCGTGCTTGCTCTCGCCGGGGCCGTTCACCACGCACCCCATCACCGCCACCTTCATCTCCTCGACCCCCGGGTGCGAATCGCGCCACACCGGCATCTGATCGCGAAGGTACGTCTGAATGCTTTCCGCCAGCTGCTGGAAGTACGTGGAGGTGGTGCGCCCGCACCCCGGACAGCTGGTGACCTGCGGCGTGAACGAGCGCAGCTCCAGCGACTGCAGGATCTGCTGGGCCACGTGCACCTCTTCCGTGCGGTCGCCCCCGGGCTTGGGCGTCAGCGACACGCGGATGGTGTCGCCGATGCCTTCCTGCAGCAGGATGGAGAGACCCGCGGTAGACGCCACCACGCCCTTGGTGCCCATGCCCGCCTCGGTGAGACCCAGGTGCAGGGGATAGTCGGAGCGGGGCGCCAGCTTGCGGTACACGGCCACCAGGTCCGGCACGCCGCTGACCTTGGCGGAAAGGATGATGCGGTCGTGCGGCAGCCCCAGCCGCTCGGCCGCCGCGGCGGAGCGCATGGCGCTCTCCACCATGGCGTCCATCATCACGTCCTTGGCGCCCACGGGCGCGGACGAGCGGGCGTTCTCGTCCATCATCTCCGTCAGCAGCGCCTGGTCCAGCGAGCCCCAGTTGACGCCGATGCGCACCGGCTTGCCGAACTCCAGGGCGCGGTCGATGATGGCGGCGAAGTTCTCGTCGTGCCGCTTGGCGCCCACGTTGCCGGGGTTGATGCGGTACTTGGCCAGCGCCCGCGCGGTGTCGGGATACTTGTGGAGCAGCAGGTGGCCGTTGTAGTGGAAGTCGCCCACGATGGGCACCTCCACCCCCCGCGCGTGCAGGAACTCCACGATGTGCGGCACCGCCCGCGCGGACTCTTCGTTGTTCACCGTCACGCGCACGATCTGGCTGCCCGCGCGCCACAGGGCGGCCACCTGGCGAACGGTACCCTCGATGTCGGCGGTGTCGGTGTTGGTCATGGACTGCACCACCACGGGGGCGGCGCTGCCCACGGGCACGCCCCCCACGTTCACCATCACCGTCGGTCTGCGGCGGAAGATCTGCATGTTGTTTGCTGCCGGTCGGTTGCGGTCGAAGCACGAATCTAACCTCATTGCGCCCCGTCCGAAATCCGCCCGTACAAACGTTTGCATGCCCGCGGCGGGACCGCTACACTTCACGCCGCCTCTCCGGCACGTCCGCCGACCTGACCCTCCGCTTCCTCGTCCAAGCCGATGATTCCATCGATCTTTCGATTTACTCCTTCCCTGTTTGCGCTCGCCCTGGCCCTTGCCGCGGCGGCCACCCTGCCGGACCGCGCCGCCGCCCAGGGCAGCGACACCGTTGCCGTGGCCCAGGACACCGTTTACGAAGTGCGCCTCACGGACGGATCGGTGCTGTACGGACGGATCGTCGAGAGCACCGACGAGCGGGTGGTGATCCGGACCGAGTCCGGCGCCATGATCACCCTGGAACGCGCGCAGATCGCGTCGATGCAGCGCACTCGCGGACGGGTGATCCAGGGCCGCGTGTGGCACCAAGACCCCAACGCCACACGCCTGTTCTTTGGCCCCACGGGGCGCGCGGTCGGTGCCGGACGGGGCTATCTGGGCGTGTACGAGGTGGTCCTGCCCTTCGTTACCTACGGGGTTACCGACCAGTTCAGCATTTCGGCGGGAACGCCGGTCATCCCCGGCGCGATGGGCGAGATCTTTTACATCGCGCCCAAGTTCACGCTCGTCGAAACCGACCAGATGGCGGTGGCGGCAGGCGTGCTGGCCGGCAGCACCGGCGACGAAACGGCCGGAGTCCTCTACGGCGTGGGAACCTTTGGTGATCGCGACCAGGCCGCCAGCCTCGGCGTCGGGTTCGGGTTCAGCAATGGCGATCTCGACGGCCAGCCCGTGGTGATGGCGGGCGGTGAGCTGCGGGTGGGCCGCCAAACCAAGCTGATCACGGAGAACTACTTCTCGCCAGGGCAGTCCGAGGTGATCGGTTCGGCCGGGGTGCGCTTCTTCGGCGAGCGGCTCTCCGCGGACTTCGGGATCTTCACCAACTTCAATGCCGAGTGCGAAGGCCTCTGCTTCCTTCCGCTCGTGAACTTCGTCTACAGCTTCTGACGCGCCCACGCGGTACGAGGTACATTGCGAGCGGGGCGGCCAGGCCGTCCCGCTCGCTTCGTTCTGGACTGGATTCAGGGAGACGCGGATGACCATCGACAACGACGACCTGGTACGCACGCTGGCGGAGCTGGTGCGCATCAACTCCATCAACCCGGCCTTCAGCGGCGGCACGACGGATGAGCGCCTGGTGGCGGGATACGTCGCCCGGCGGATGGAAGCGCTGGGGATGGAGGTCCAGTCCCACGAGGCCGCGCCGGGACGGGTCAGCGTCGTCGGCCGGCTGCGCGGCGCGGGCGGCGGGCGCTCGCTGATGCTGTACGCGCACCACGACACCGTGGGCATCGAGGGGATGCCGAACCCGTGGAGCGCCGAGGTGCGCGACGGGCGGATGTACGGCCGCGGCGCCTACGACATGAAGTGCGGTCTGGCCGCGTGCCTTGCCGCGGTGCAGGCGATCACCCGGGCGGGCGCGCCGCTGGCGGGCGACCTGCTGATCGCGTCCGTGGCCGACGAGGAGGAGGCCAGCACGGGGATGGCGCAGGTGCTGCGCCACCACACGGCCGACGCCGCGGTGCTCACCGAGCCCACCGAGCTGGCGATGGTGGTCGGGCACCGGGGGTTCTGCTGGCTGGAGGTAGAGGTGATCGGGCGGGCGGCGCACGGCAGCGCCTTCCGCGAGGGGATCGACGCCAACCTGCGGATGGGCCGCGTTCTCGCGCGGCTGGAGACGCTGGGAGAGCGCCTGGTCGCCTCGCCGGCGCACCCGGTCGTCGGCCCGCCCTCGCTGCACGCGGCCACGCTGCACGGCGGCACCGGGCTCACCACGTACGCCGCGCGCTGCGTGCTGCAGATCGAGCGGCGCACCGTCCCCGGAGAGACGGAGGCGCAGGTCGTGGGCGAGGTGCAGGCGATTCTCGACGAACTGGCCGCCGCCGACCCCGCCTTCCAGGCGACGGTGCGCCCCCTGCTCACTCGCGGACCGTGGGCGGCGCGCGACGACTCGCCGATCGCCGCCGCGGTGGAGTCTGCGGCGGCGGAGGTCCTGGGCCACGCTCCGGCCAGAACCGGCGCGCCGTACTGGATGGACGCCGCGCTGATGGGCGAAGCGGGGATCGACGCCGTCGTGCTGGGCCCCACCGGCGCCGGTGCCCACGCCGCCGAGGAGTGGGTAGACCTGGAGTCGGTACGGCAGACAGCGGAGATCCTGGCGAAGACGGCCGTGGAATTCTGCCGATGACCGTCCGGGCGGCAGCTACCGCCCGACCCGCCGGGAAAAAGACGAGGCCCCGCACCTCTGCTCGAAGTGCGGGGCCTTTCCTCT
The DNA here is from genome assembly GCF_036554565.1 of Longimicrobium sp. NCBI lineage: Bacteria > Pseudomonadati > Gemmatimonadota > Longimicrobiia > Longimicrobiales > Longimicrobiaceae > Longimicrobium > Longimicrobium sp. Next base: position 7,893 of record NZ_DATBNB010000570.1, read on the forward strand.
GGAATCGAC
>NZ_DATBNB010000571.1 GCF_036554565.1 Longimicrobium sp.
ACGCGACACCAGCCGGACGCGCGCGTAGCTGCCTTCTACTTCGACGTTTAGCCGGAGGCCCTACATCACCTCCCCGCCCGCCACGCCGATGCACTGCCCGGTCACCGCCGCGGCCTCGGGCGCACACAGCCATCCCACGGCGCTCGCCACCTCCTCGGGCCGGATCAGCCGGCCGATGGGCATCACGCGGGTGATGGCCTTCATCGCGTCCTCCTCGGACCGGCCCGCGCGTACCAGGTTGTCGATCGCCGAGCGCGCCATGTCCGTATCGGTGTACCCCGGGCACACGGCGTTTACCGTGATCCCCTGCTTTGCCGTTTCCATCGCCAGCGCGCGCGTCAGGCCGACGACCCCGTGCTTGGCGGCGCAGTACGCGGCCGTGTGGCTGTACCCTTTCAGGCCAGCGGTGGACGCGACGTTGATGATCCGCCCCGACCGCGCCTGCACCATGGCCGGCACCACCTCGCGCGTGCACAGGAAGGTGCCCGTCAGGTTCACCGCCAGCATCCGGTCCCACACCTCGCGCGTGGTCTCGGCGAAGGCGACCCCGGCGGACTGCCCCGCGTTGTTCACCAGCACCGCCGGATCTCCCATCTGCCCGCGCACCGCCGCGAACGCCTCGCGGACCGATACCTCGTCCGCTACGTCGCAACGGATGGCGATTGCGTCGACTGAATGCGCGTCGTGGATCTGCCGCGCCTTGGCCTCCAACTCATCCAGGCTGCGCCCAAGCAGCGCCACGTTCGCCCCCAGCCGCCCCAGCTCGTCGGCGATGGCCGCGCCGATGCCGCGGCCCCCGCCGGTGACCACGGCCAGCTTCCCCTCCACGTATCGTCCGCTCATCGCTCAGATGGTGCTGGTGCCCAGCATCTCCTGCTGGCGCTGAAGGGTTCGCTCCAGCTGCTTCTTGCCCGTGACGTACTGAACCGGCCACGGCTGCTCCTGCCAGCCCAGCTGCGCGGCGGCGTGAAGCGTCCAGTGCGGGTCCGCCAGGTGGGGCCGGCCCAGCGCGACGAGGTCCGCGCGCCCCGCCGCCACGATGCCGTTCACCTGGTCCGGCTCCGTCACGTTGCCGACAGCGATCGTGGGCACGCCGGCCTCGTTGCGGATGCGGTCGCTGTAGGGCGTCTGGAACATCCGCCCGTACACCGGCTTGCCCAGCGGCGTGGTCTGCCCCGTGGAAACGTGGATGATGTCCGCCCCGGCCGCGCCGAACGCCGCCGCCATCGCCACCGCGTCGTCGGGGGTCACCCCGTCATCCACCCAGTCCGTAGCCGATACGCGAACCGACATCGGGCGGTCTTCCGGCCACACGTTCCGCATCGCCCGGAACACCTCCAGCGGAAACCGCAGCCGGTTCTCCAGCGAGCCGCCGTACTCGTCCGTCCGCCGGTTGCTGACGGGCGTCAGAAAGCTGGATAGCAGGTAGCCGTGCGCGCAGTGCAGCTCCACCATGTCGAACCCCGCCTCTTCCGCCATCCGGGTCGCACGGACGAACTGCTCGATCACCGCGTCCATGTCGGCGCGCACCATCTCGCGCGGCACCTGGTTGCGCGGTCCATAGGGCAGGGGCGACGGACCCATCACCTCCCATCCGCCCTCCTCCAGCGGCTCGTCCATCCCCTCCCACATCAGCCGCGTGGCGCCCTTTCGCCCCGAATGGCCCAGCTGCAGGCAGATCCGGGCACGGCTGCTCTCGTGGACGAAGCGGACGATCCGCCGCCACGCGTCCGCGTGCTCCGGCTCGTACATCCCCGTGCAGCCCAGCGTAATGCGCGCCTCGGGCGACACGCACGTCATCTCGGTGAACACCAGCCCAGCCCCGCCCAGCGCGCGGCTCCCCAGATGGACGAGGTGAAAATCGTTGGGCACGCCGTCCGTGGCGGAATACATGTCCATCGGCGAGACGACCACGCGGTTCTCCAGCCGCATTCCACGCAGGCGAAAGGGCGTGAACATCGGCGGCGGACAGCTTTCCGGCTCGCGTCCGCCCTCCGCGCGAGAGGCGAACCACCGCTCCACGCCGGAAAGGTAGACGCTGTCACGCAGGCGCAGGTTCTCGTGGCTCACCCGCTGGCTTCGGGTGAGCAGGGAATACGCGAACTGTCGCGGGTCGAGGTGAATGTAGCGGCGGACGTTCTCGAACCATTCCATGGAGTTGCGCGCCGCATTCTGCAGCCGCAGCGCCTCCGTCCGCCGCTCGTCGTGGTACGCCTGCAGCACGTCCGCCAACGGACGGGCGCCCTCGTTCAGCAGGCGGGCGAGCGCGATGGCATCCTCCATCGCCAGCTTGGTCCCGCTGCCGATGCTGAAGTGCGCCGTATGCGCCGCATCGCCGATCATCACCACGGGCGCCACGTCGCCATCCATCGCGAACCATCGCTCGTTGGACACGCGGGTGAAGCGGATCCACGGCGAGCGCAGGTGAGGGGCGTTGCTCATCAGCGGATGCCCGTCCAGCCACGGCGCGAACATCCGCTCGCACGCGGCCACCGTCTCCGCCTCGCCCATCCCGTCGAACCCCGCGCTGGCCCACGAGCGCTCGTCGCACTCCACGATGAACGCCGACTGCTCGCTGGAGTAGCGGTAGGCGTGGGCCTGGAAGACGCCGTGCTCGTTTTCGACGAAGGCGAAGGTGAAGGCGTCGAAGAGCTTCGTGGTTCCCAGCCAGCAGAACGGGGCCTTCCGCACGTCCAGGTCCGGGGCGAAGCGATCCGCGTACTTCGCGCGGATGCGACTGTTCACGCCATCAGCCGCGACGATCAGGTCCACGTCTCCGAGGTCCAGGCCCCGCAGCGCCGCATCGTCCGCCACGTCGGTGCCGAAGCGCAGGTCCACGCCCAGCTCGGCGGCGCGGTCCTGGAGGATGCGCAGGAGCGTCTTGCGGGCGATGCCGCTGAAGCCGTGGCCGCCGGAGGTAATGGTGGTGCCGCGAACGTGGATGTCGATGTCGTCCCAGTGGGCGAACTCGTCGGAAATGCGCGCGTGGGTGGGGGCGTCGGCCTCAGCCAGGTAGCCCAGCGTCTGGTCGCTGAACACCACGCCCCAGCCGAACGTGTCGTCGGCCGCGTTCCGCTCCAGCACGGTTACCTGGTGCCGCGGATCGGCCTTTTTCATCAACAGCGCGAAGTACAGTCCGGCGGGCCCGCCGCCGATCACCGCCACCTTCACCGGCTGTCTCCCGTGCAGGATGGGTCGTGTGGGAAAGTCACTGGAGTGACTGCCCAGTCTACGTCGCGCGGCGGACGGTGGGAAGGGCGCGCGCGCTTTGCCGGCCGGGTTGGTGACGGGTACATTGACGCGCCAGTCCACCATTCACCGCGAGTCGCAGATGCCCCAGCCCATCGTCCAGGTAGACGCCTTCGCCGACCGCCCGTTCACCGGCAATCCCGCCGCCGTCTGCGTCCTCGACCAGCCGCGGGAGGAGGGGTGGATGCGGGCCGTGGCGATGGAGATGAACCTGTCGGAAACGGCGTTCCTCCTGCGCCGCGACGATGGATGGGACCTGCGCTGGTTCACCCCCGCTGTCGAAGTGGCCCTTTGCGGGCACGCCACGCTGGCCAGCGCCCACGTGCTGTGGCAGGACGGATTGCTGGCGGATGGCGATGAAGCCCGGTTCCACACTCGCAGCGGCCTGCTGACGGCGCGAAAGGACGGGGGGTGGATTTCGATGGACTTCCCCGGCAAGCCGGAACACGCTGCCGATGCGCCCGAGCATCTGGCCCGCGCGCTCGGCGCGGAGCCGGTCTACGTTGGCCGCAGCCAGTTCGACCTGCTGGTGGAGCTTGAATCCGAAGCCGCCGTGCGCGCGCTGGATCCCGACCAGTCGCTGCTGAAGCAGGTGGAGGCGCGCGGGATCATCGTCACGGCCCGCGCGGACGGTGGCGGCTACGATTTCGTGTCGCGCTTCTTCGGGCCGCGCGTCGGCGTGGCGGAAGACCCGGTGACGGGCTCCGCACACTGCGTCCTTGCGCCGTACTGGGCACGCAAGCTCGGGCGGAACGAACTCGTGGGATACCAGGCGTCTCCCCGAGGCGGCACCGTGCGTGTGCGGGTGGATGGAGACCGCGTGATGCTGGGCGGCCGCGCGGTGACGACGCTGCGTGGCACGCTGGAGGTGTGATGGCCGATGGGGTGACGGCCGAGCGGGTGGGCGGCAGAACGCGCGTTTCCAGCGGAGGTCCGTGGGAGGCACGCGTCGGCTATTCGCGTGCGGTTCGTGTCGGTCCCTGGGTGCACGTGTCCGGCACGACGGCGACGGGTCCGGACGGCACGATCGCAGGCGTCGGCGACGCTTACGAGCAGACGCGCTACGCGCTGGAGAAAATCGGCGTTGCCCTGCAGGCGGCGGGTGCGCGGATGGACGACGTGGTGCGCACCCGGATGTACGTCACCGACATCGCGCGGTGGGAGGAGGTCGGCCGCGCCCACGGCGAGTTCTTCGCCCACGTGCGCCCCGCCGCCACGATGGTGGAGGTAAAGGCGCTGATCGACCCCGACATGCTGGTGGAGATCGAGGCCGAGGCCTACATCGGGGATCGCTGACGCGGCTTCATCCCCCATCCGACCGCACCCATCGAAGCGCGCTTTCCTCATTCGCCCCCCCGGCCATGTCATCCAGAGGCCCGAGCGCACCGCCCCTGCCCGTACATCATCCCACGCGGGCCGAAGGATCTTGCCTGAACCACCACCAAACCTAGCGCCGCAGCGACACGGAATTCCGGACCTCGGCCCTGCTGGGGCGACTGAAGTCGCGGCAACAACGGCCCAAAGTCCGCCTTCGCGGACTCACGCGTAGCCGAGTGCGCCTGGCCGGCCGAAGCGCGGTTCAGGTCACTTCCGGCCTGAGGTGTGGGTGGGCTGGCTCGCGGCGCGCGGGCCGGCGCCCCCCATCCCCAACCCTTCCCCCGCAAACTGCGCGGGGGAAGGGAGCCAGTAGAGTGCGCGAGGCCAGCCGTAGCGCAATCGAATTCTCCTCTCCCCCATGGGGTTTATGGGGGAGAGGCCGGGAGAGGGGGGCGGCCGCGGCATGCGCCAGTGTCAGCCGACGCCGAATCGAAGTCCTCCCCTCTCCCGCGCTGTCGCTGTTTGCGGGGGAGCGCCGCAGGGAGCCCCCCGTGCATCCACTCTGGCACCGTTCCTGCCCAGACAGATGTTCCGTTCCTACCGGCCCTTTCCCCGTGGCCGGCGCACGACCCACCACCCCTCAGCGATCCTGCGAATGAGACGGGAAACCCGCTCGTCCGCTCGCCACGCAGACTCGTGGCGCAGCTTCGACACCCGCGCGCGCCGCAAGGTCGACGCGCAGATCCGGGCCGGCGAGCGGCCCTGCTGTCCCCACTGCCAGACGCTCCTGGAAGCACGCCCCACCATCCGCGTCGCCCGCTACCTGGTGCTCGACGCCACGGGCTACGACCTGGAGTGCGAGGGGTGCCACCGCTACCGCTCCATCGTCCGCCACACCGCCCGTTCGCTGCGCTTCGTGCGCATGCGCCGGCTGGTGGCCGCGGTGCAGGCCGCCGGCGCGCCGCGGACCGCGCTGGCCTGAGCCCCGCCGGGGGTGGCACGGGCGTTGCTCCCGTCCGGGGGTTCGGAGCAACGCAAGCCAACCGCCAACCCGCCGCCTGAACGCGGCGGGAACCCCGGGAAATTCAGAGATGTCCCTGCACCTGTTCAGCACACCGGTCCAGTGCACCCGGTGCGGCACCGTGATGGACGACCCCACGGCCGACCGCTGCACCAACTGCGGAAACCTGCTCAAGGAGCGCCGCACGCCCCGGCGCCTGGCCGGCGTAGAGGCACGCTACGGCAGCCTCCGCGTGCTGCTGAACGCCATCCGCTTCATCGCCGTGCTGGTGCTGCTGCTGGGCGGCCTGGTGTTCTTCGCCACGCTGGGCGATGACGGTCAGAGCCCTGTGGAAACGGGGCTGGTGCTGGTAGGCGCCATCGTCATCGCCGTCGCCATGCTGGCCCTGGCCGGCATCTTCGTGCTGATGATGGACATGGAAGAAAACACCCGCTCCTCGTTCCGCCTTCAGCAGCTGATCCTGGAGGAGCTCGAGGCGGCCCGCGGGGTGACGCCGGACGACGTGGACGCGGTTCCGCCGCCAGCGGGGACTGCCTGAAGGTGAAGCGCTCCATGAAGCTGTCGCGTACCGCCGCCGCGCTCGCCCTTGGGCTGGGCGCGGCCGCCGCGTCCCTCGCCGGTGGGGCCGTCACGCAGTCGCCCGCGGGGCCCCTGCAGGCCCAGGCCGACGCCATCGTTCCCAACAAGAGCGAGTGGACCATCCTGGCGTGGTCCATCGACCGCAACCAGCCGCTCTTCGCCGTCAACGCCGACCAGGCCAAGGTCCCGGCCTCCAACAACAAGGTGTTCAGCGCCATCTGGGCGCTGTCGCTGCTGGGGCCGGACTACCGCTTTCCCACCGACCTGCTGATCACCGGGCCCGTCGAGAACGGGGTGCTGCGCGGTGACGTGGTGATCAAGGGCTCGGGCGACCCGGCGTTCGGCTATCCATCGTACGATCGGGACGTGATGGCCAGCCCGCGGAAGATGGCCGAGTCGCTCAAGCGGCAGGGCGTCACCGTGGTGGAGGGCGGCGTGATCGCCGATCCGTACATCCACGACCGCCAGAACTTCGGGCCGGCGTGGCCGCTGGATACCGGCAACGGCGCCTCCCGCTACGCCCCCACGGTCAGCGGGCTGCCGTTCAACCGCAACATGCTGTGGATCGAGATGCGCCCGGGCCCCGGTGGGCTAGGCTATGCGCGCATTCCCGAGGTCCCCGAAATCCCGGTCATCAACACGGCGCGGATGGGCGGCGGACGGGCCTACGCGGTGCGCAAGCCGGACGAGGACACCGTGCGCATCCGCGGCGCGGTGGGCGGGCGCGGGCCGCACCGCTTCGGCGTGGGCGCGTACGAGCCGGCGTACCTTGCTGCGGGCGCCATCCGCCAAGCCCTCCGCGAGCAGGGGATCCAGGTGCGCGGCGGCATCCGCATCGCACCCACGCCCAAGGGCGCCGCGCTGGTGCACCGCCACCTGAGCATCCCGCTCATCGAGATCGTCAACCAGCTGGGCCGCAAGTCCGACAACTTCTTCGCCGAGCACGTGTGGAAGGCGGCCGTCGCAAAGGCCACGGGGCAGGGCACCTTCACGGGCGGCGGCCCCGCGTCGGCCGTGTTCTTTCACGACAAGGCCGGGGTTCCCTGGGGGCACCTGTGGCAGGCGGACGGCTCCGGGCTTTCGGCCGAGAACCGCACCAGCGCCTCGGCCATGGTGCGCTCGCTGATGTTCGCGCACAAGCAGCCCTGGTCGCGGCAGTTCCACGAGTCGCTGGCCATGGCGGGCGATCCCGACGGCACCCTGCAGCGGATGTTCAACAACCCTCCGGCCAAGGGAAACCTTCACGCCAAGACTGGCTACATCCGCGCCGTACGTTCGCTCTCGGGCTACGTGACGACGGCGGGGGGCGAGACGGTGGTGTTCTCGTTCATCTACAACGGCCGCAACACCTCCGGAGCGCGTGGCGTGCAGCTTCAGCTGGGCGACCTGCTGGCGGGGTATCGCCGGTAGTCGCCCCTCTGGTCGATGATGAAGGGCCGGCGCCGCGCGCCGGCCTTTTGCGTTGCATCGACTGCTGGCGGCCTCACCGCTGCTGAGACGATGCCTCTTTCGGCGGCGGGACCGGGCGGAATAGAATCCGGGGGGGAATGTAGATCGTGCAGTTCCACGTTCCACATGGGGAGGGGCAGATGACGACGGCGGCCACGGAAACGGCGGATCCACGGTATCCGGTCGGGCGATATCGTCCGGAGCGGGAGATTGCCGCGGACCAGCGGGCGGATTGGATTCAGCAGATCGCCGACACGCCGGTGCGCTTTCGCCAGGCGGTGGACGGGCTATCGGACGAGCAGCTGGATACGCCGTACCGCGAGGGCGGCTGGACGGTGCGGGACCTGGTTCATCACCTGCCCGACAGCCACATGAACGCGTACATCCGCGTAAAGCTGGGGCTGACGGAGGAGAGCCCGTCCATCAAGACGTACGACGAGGCGGCCTGGGCGGTGCTGCCCGAGCCGGGGATCACCCCGCCGGAAGTGTCGCTGGCGCTGCTGGATGCGGTCCACGTCCGCTGGGCCCGTACGATCCAGCACCCCGAGTGGGGGGCGATGCGGCTGGACCAGCTGCTGGGGCTGTACGCCTGGCATGGGCGTCATCACGTGGCCCACGTCACGCGGTTGCGCGAGCGGAACGGCTGGTAGGAGCGGCTCGGACAGCGGAAAGCCCCGACACGGGCCGCTCGCGCGTCCCGATCGGGGCTTCACTGCACGCTCATCGTACCTGCCGGAGCGCGATTTGTCATCCCGACGGAGCGGCCACGGCCAACCTGCCGACACACCGTACCCCGCAGCGACCGAGGGATCCGCCACACACTCCGGGCGCGCCCCACGGTCCTCCACCCCACCACAACAAGCCAGTCCGCGCAGGCGGACATCGTGTGGTTGTTGCAGCGAATTCATTCGCCCGCGACGGGCCGGGTGAGCGCGACGAACCTGGCTGGGCTGTGAGGCGTGTCGACCGGAGCCGGCGCATGCCTCGGCTGCCCTCTCCCCCGGCCCCTCTCCCGCAAGCGGGAGAGGGGAGAATTCGATCGCGCTCCGGCCGGCCCGACGCACTCGACTCGCCCGTGCAGTCCGCGAAGGCGGAACTTTGGGCCTTTGTTGCCGCGACTTCAGTCGCCCCAGGGAGACCGGGGCCCCCGGGATGACCGCTGGGGCTCAGGATGACAGGGTTTGGTGCTGGGTCGGGTGCGGGGCGGGCCGCTGTGCCGAACCCCGCGCTCCTCAGAACGCGGTGCCGTTGGCGCGCTTGCCGCCGGACGACTGCAGCGTGCTGATGCTCGTGTGCAGCACCCAACTACCCGTGGCGCTGGCGTCGGGGTTCCGGTTCATCGAGACCCCGTCCGTTCCCGACAGCGACGAGGGATACGTGTAGCTCGCCTTCGTCACCCCCGACCCGTCCTTCAGGATCACCGAGTCGCCGCTGTTCGACAGGTTCAGCTGCGCCGTCGACGCGCCCACCGCGTTCGTCGACCCGGCCGGAATTCCGGACGTGGCGCCGTAGACCACGATGGCCTTCCCCGCCGCCAGCGTGGTGCCGGCCGCAAAGGTGTGGCGCACGCCCGTGGCGTCGGAGATCGTCCACCCCGCGATGCTGATGGAGGTGCCGCCCACGTTTACGAGCTCCACGAACTCGCCCGCGACGTTGCTCCCGGCCTCGTTCGCCAGGATCTCGTTCAGGATCACCTGCGCCGGGGTCGACGCGACGGTGATGGTGAACGATGCGTTGCTGGCGTCCGTCACCGTCGCCGACGTGGCG
>NZ_DATBNB010000572.1 GCF_036554565.1 Longimicrobium sp.
CATCCGCAGGTCGTACGGATCGGCCGAGGCGTCGTCGTCGGCGATGTCGTAGTTCTCCTGCGGCGTTTCCAGGATCAGCGGAATCCCCTGGCTGCGCGGATCGGCGAGCAGCCAGCGGAAGGGCTCGGCGCCGATCTGCCCGTCGCCCAGCAGCATGTGCCGGTCGCGGTTGCTGGCGAACGCCCCCTCGCTGTCGTTCAGGTGAAAGAAGCCCGGGCGCTCGCCCGTGGTCTGCTCCCACTCGTCCAAAATCTCCTTCTGCTTCCGGGCCGATTCGTGGATGGCCCAGCCGGAGGCGAACAGGTGGCAGGTATCCAGCCCGTAGCCGGTGCGCCCGCGCAGCTCGTCGGGAACGTGCCGCAGGATGTCGGCCACCTCCTCAGCGGTGCGGCCGACCGTCTTTCCCGCCCCCGCCGTGTTCTCGACGAGCAGGCGCGTGGGGCCCTCCACGGACTTCAGGGCCTGGGTGATGGCCTTGGCCACCCGCTCGGCCGCCGCCTTGGGATCGCCATCCGTGGCGGATCCTGGATGGAAGCAGACCGCGCCTACGCCCAGCGCGTTGGAGCGCTCCATCTCCTTGGCCAGCCCCGCCGCGGCGCGCACCCACTTGTCGGGCTCGGCGGTGGCGACGGAGAGCACGTACGCCGCGTGGACGACCACGTTGCGCGGCTCGATTCCCGCCTCGTCGAGCGCCTTGCGAAACCGCTCCACGCGCTCGGGCTTGATGGTGCTCTTGTCGCCATAGAACTTGGGGATGGCGGTAAAGCACTGCAGCGCCTTCATCCCCGCGCTGCCGGCGCGCAGGGCGGTCATGTGGATGCCGCCGTTGTCGACCGTGTGGGCGCCGATGATGTGTGTGGGCATTCTGTTGGGCTGGTGCGGAGAACGCGGGTTCCCGGGCGTGCATGGTATCGCGTAACGGCCGGGCCTGGCGAGAGCGGGTACGGCGACAACCGTGCCCGCCCCTTGCATCCGTGCCGCACGGGGCGCACTATGCGGCGCACGCACACGCCCGGCCGCACCGCCACGCGCCGCCGAACGCGCCAACCGGACCCAGACATCCCCCGCATGACTGCTGTTAACTACCTGGACGGGAGCGGCCTGCGCGGCGCCCTGATCATGTCGGCGGAGTACGTGCAGCGCCACCGCGCGGACCTCAACCGCATCAACGTGTTTCCCGTGCCGGACGGCGACACCGGGACCAACCTGGCGCTCACCGTAAGCTCCATCGCCGACCACCTGCGCCGAAGCACCGACACATCGGTCGGCATCGTCGCCAAGGCCGCGGCGCAGGCCGGCATCATGGGCGCGCGCGGCAACTGCGGGATGATCCTTTCGCACTTCCTGCTGGGGATGGCCGACGCCATCGGCGACCGCGTACGGCTGACGGTGGCGGAGTTCGGACAGGTGCTGCGCAGCGCCACGGAGCACGTGTACCGCGCGCTGGAAAAGCCGGTCGAGGGCACCATGATCACCATCATGCGCGCCATCGCCGACGAGGCCGAGCGGCTGCGCGATTCGGACTTCGTGGTGCTGTTCGAGCGGCTGCTGATCAAGGCGCGCGAGGCGCTGGCCAACACCCCCGAGCTGCTTCCCCAGCTCAAGGCCTCGGGCGTGGTGGACGCGGGCGCCAAGGGCTTCGTGCACATCCTGGAGGGGATCGCCGGCTACCTGGCGGGCGACCCGCTGGTGGCGCTGGAAGAGATGCCCGAGTTCGGCGCGGAGCCGGCCGTGTTCGCGGCCGCCCAGGCGGAATACTCGGCGGCCAGCGAGCAGTACCGCTTCTGCACCGAGGCGCTGGTGCGCGGCAGCGAGCTGCCCACGCAGGAAACGGTGTCGGCGTGGCTGCGTGAGCGGGGCGATTCGCTGGTGGTCATCCGCAGCAACGACCTGCTGAAGGTGCACGTGCACACCGACGAGCCCGAAGCGGTGTTCGCGTACCTGCGCGGCTTCGGCGAGCTGGCGACGAAGAAGGCCGAGGACATGCAGGCCCAGCACGCCGTGGCGGAGCGCGCGGCGACGGGGCACATGCAGCTGGCCCGCCGCCCCATTTCCGTGGTGGTCGACAGCGCCTGCGACCTGCCCGACGAGATCATCCGCGCGCACGGCATGCACCTGGTGCCGCTGAACCTGATCTTCGAAGACCGGGTGATGCGCGACCGGCTGGACATCTCGGCCGAGGAGTTCGTGGAGCAGCTGAAGACGGGGGCGCACCCCAGCACCTCGCAGCCCGCGCCCGCGGCCTTCATCGAGGGCTTCCGGCGCGCCGCGGAAGAGGGCGAGAGCGTGGTGGCCGTCCTCCTGTCGTCGGCCCTGTCCGGCACCTACGCATCTGCCCAGGCGGCGCTCAAGCACCGGGCCGAGAGCGACGACGTGCCCATCCACCTGTTCGACAGCAAGGGCGGCTCGCTGCTTCAGGGGCTGCTGGCGCTCAAGGCCAGCGAGCTGGGCGAGATGGGGTGGACGCCCGAGCGCATCGTCGCCGAGCTGGAGCGCATCCGCGCGCAGTCGGGCTTCTTCATCGTGCTCGACACCTTCGAGCGCGCGCTGGCGTCGGGGCGCGTGGGGCGCGGCAAGGCGTGGCTCGGCAGCCTGCTCGACATCAAGCCGGTGCTGGACATCGACGCGGCGGGCAAGCTGGTGCCCATCGACAAGGTGCGCGGGCGCAAGAACATGATGCCCTTGATGCTGCAGGTGCTTGAGCGCAAGGTGCCGCGCGGCGCGAAGAAGATGCGCTTCGGCATCATGCACATCGGCGCGCAGGAGGTGCTGGCGCCCGTTACGCGGGAGATCCGCGCCCGCTACGGCAAGGACGCCGAGGTGGTGACGATGGCGGGAACGCCCATCTTCGGCACGCACGCCGGTGAGGGCGCCTGGGGAATCGCGTACCTGGTCGAAGACTGACGTCGCGGCCGTGCGGATCGATCAGCGGGCCCCTCGCACCGGCGAGGGGCCCGTTTCCGTTCATCCCGCGGCGTTGGATCGAGCCGGCGTGTCCCGGTCCGCCATCTCGCTCTCGATTTCCCGCATCCAGCGGCGCGTGCCGAACACGCCCAATACGAGCCCGGTGACGCT
>NZ_DATBNB010000573.1 GCF_036554565.1 Longimicrobium sp.
CGGCCTGGCGCTGACGGAGGCGGGACGAACGGCGCAGAAGTACGCGGACGAGATCTTCGGCCTGGGACGCGAACTGGCCGAAACGCTGCGCGGCCGCCCCACCGGCAAGCCCATGCGGCTGACCGTGGGGGTGACGGACGCGTTTCCCAAGCTGCTGGCGTATCGGCTGCTGGCGCCCGCACTCAAGATGGATCCACCCACGCAGCTGGTGGTGCATGATGACCGGCCCGAGCGCCTGTTCGCGGAGCTCAGCATCAACGAGGTAGACCTGGTGCTCACCGACTCGCCGCTGCCGCCGGCCGCGCCGGTGCGCGCCTTCAACCACCTGCTGGGCGAGTGCGGGATCACCTTCTTCGGCGCCCCGGCACTGGCGGAAGCGTATGCGCCGGACTTTCCCCGGTCGCTGGATGGCGCGCCCATGCTGCTTCCGACGGAGGGCACCACGCTGCGCCGCTCGCTGGCGCAGTGGTTCGACGCCACCGGCGTTCGCCCGCGCGTGGTGGCCGAGGTGGGCGACAGCGCGCTCCTGAAGACCTTCGGCCAGGCGGGGATCGCGCTGTTCGCGGGGCCGTCGGCCATCGAGCCGGAGATCCGCCGGCAGTACGCGGTTTCCGTCGCCGGGCGCGCGGACGAAATCCGCGAGCGGTTCTACGCCATCTCCGTGGAGCGGCGGCTGAAGCACCCGGCCGTGCTGGCCATCTCGCAGGCCGCGCGCGAAAGCCTGTTCACCGCCCGCCGCCGCCCCGGCACCCGAAAGAAAGACGCGTCCGCGGCAGCGGACGGCGCGGGGGCCGAAGAGGTCCTGGAGGCGTCAGCAGCGGCTTGCATCACCCCGCCACGAAAAAGCCCTCCGGCCCGCGCCGGAGGGCTTCTTTCGTATCCACAAGCCGGCCGCCCGCCCTCCTGCCGCAGCACATCCAATACATAGATCCGAAGTCACCCATAATCCATGCTTATGTTTCCCCTGCGCTCCCGCACCGCTAAGTCCGCTTTTCTCAGGCACTTAAGACGCGCTCGAAAGATGGGCCGGGAGAGCTTCATGCCGAATGAAGGTTCACCGACGGAGCTTGATGGGATGCGGAACTCCGGGCAGATTCGCCGGCGTGGGGAGTAGCCATCCGGCCGCGCAGCACCGCGCCGGAGCCGCCGGCCGCCACCCCGGGGTGCCCAAGCGCCCCCGGCCGGCGAGGACGGGGGAATCCGTCCCGGGCAAGACCACGTGGAATCGCACCGGGCCGCAGCGCGGCCCCACGGCAACGAGGGTCCCGTGGCAACGAGCATCTGGTTCTGGGTGGGCTTCAACGCGTTCGTGCTGCTGATGCTGGCGCTGGACCTGGGGGTGTTCCACCGCCGCGCACACGAGGTGAAGCTCAAGGAGGCGGCCGCGTGGAGCGCGGTGTGGGTGATGGCGGCGATGTTGTTCAACCTGGCCATCTACCTGTACGCGGGCCCGCAGGCCGGGCTGGAGTTCCTGACGGGCTACCTGGTGGAGAAGTCGCTGGCGGTCGACAACATCTTCGTCATCGCCATGATCTTCTCGTACTTCGCCGTGCCCTCCATCTACCAGCACCGCGTGCTCTTCTGGGGCATCCTGGGCGCGCTGGTCATGCGCGGCGCGTTCATCGGCGCGGGGGCGTACGCGCTGGAGCGCTGGCACTGGGTGATCTACGTGTTCGGCGGCATCCTGCTGCTCACCGGCATCAAGATGGCCGTGCGCAAGGACGAGGCGGTGGACCTGGAGAACAACGTGGTGGTGAAGACGGCGCGCCGCTGGCTTCCCATCAGCGCGCGGTACGACGGTCAGAAGTTCTGGACGGTGGAGAACGGAAAGCGGATGGCCACGCCGCTCTTCCTGGTGCTGCTGCTGGTGGAGTTCACGGACCTGGTGTTCGCCATCGACAGCATTCCGGCCATCTTCGCCATCACCAAGGACCCGTTCCTGGTCTACACGTCCAACGTGTTCGCCATCCTGGGGCTGCGCAGCATGTACTTTCTGCTGGCCGGCGTGGTGCACAAGTTCGTGTACCTGAAGTACGGCCTGTCGATGGTGCTGGTGTTCGTAGGCGGCAAGATGATGCTGCTGGACGTGGTGAAGGTGCCCACGGCGGTGTCGCTGGCGGTGATCGCCACCCTCATCGGCGGCTCCATCGCGGCGTCGATGTGGACGGCGCGCGGCCGCGGCGCGCAGGCCGCTACACCGGCGCCCGCCGCCCACTAACGCCGGGCACCAAGCCTCATGGCGAGAGCCCGCCGGGACGCCCGGCGGGCTCTTTCATCTGGCGATGGCGTGCGGCCCCTCGGACAGTTCGAGCAGGGCGTCCGCGTACGACTCGATCAACTCGCGTTTCGCGAGCCGCGCCACCCACTCAGCGGGGATTCCGCTCGCGCCGTAGAAGGCGCCGGCCATCTGGCCGTAGATGGCCGCCGTCGTATCCGCGTCGTCCCCCAGGTTGACCGCGAGCAGGCATCCCTCGCGGAAGGACTGCGCACGGTGGAACGCCCACAGCGCCGCTTCCAGAGAATGCACGACGTAGCCCGTTCCGGCGATCTCCGGTGGATTGCGGCGCTTGAAGCTCCCCGCCGCAATCTCCTGGATCTCGGCCGCCAGCGGCCCCCCGGTCCAGTACCCAGGATCCAGCAGGTCGTCCTTCGCGCGTCCCTCGATCGCCCCGACCAGCAGCGCACAGAAGTACCGGCAGGCATCCACGGCGGTGCGCGCCTGGTGGGTGGTTCGCGAGCTGTCGGCCGCGCGCTCGATCGCGAGTTCCAGGTTGCGCCGATAGAACATGGCCACGGGCGCCAGGCGCATCAGCGATCCGTTCCCGGCCTTCATGGGGTCGGTGGAACCGCTGAACGGCTCCCCGGTCGAGGCGAAGCGGTGCAGGGCCTCGGCAACCGTCATCCCGATGTCGAAGCAGCGCCCGGTGCTGCTCAGGTGGCCATCGCGATGCCACCGCACGTAGCGCCGCATCTGGTCGCCCGGATCGAACCCGCGGCACTCGATCAGGCTCTCGGCCAGGCACAGCGCCATCGACGTATCATCGGTCCACTGTCCTGGCTCCAACTCGAATGGCCCGCCCCCGACCATGTCCGTAACGGGAGGGAACGAACCCGGAGGCATGAACTCCACCGTCGTCCCCACCGCGTCGCCCACGGCAAGCCCGACGAGGCACCCGCGAGTCCGGTCATTCAGTTCAATGGTGTGCATCGTCCACAAGGCACGAAAGAGGGGGGCACGAGGACGCCGGTGTCGAGGCGAATATGATCATTGCGCACACGACGCCGCGCCGGTACTGTTGCCGCCCTTGGGCTGCCGTGCGTGGTTGCAGCCCCTCGTTGTGCCCGCTGCCGGGCACCGTCCAGGCGAGTTCGACCGGTGGTAGAAACGTCCAAGTTCGCCGCGTGGGTCGAAGAATTGAATTCTGCCCCCGCCACCGCTCATTATCAATGGGCATCAGAGTTCCGACGGCGCAACCGCTCGCCGGAATTGCACGCGTTCCTCGACGCCATCGAGAAGTGGCAGACGAACCCGGACCTCTGCAAAGCGATGAAGGCGGATGCGCGAGTCGTCTTGTCGGGCGGACCAGGCTCGCTTGAAGCCTCGATCCTGCTGAAAGCCGTTGCCTCCGCGGGGGGCACGGCACCGGAACTTTACAGGGGTGTCGGGGCATCAGGAACGGTGTGGGCCGTGCTGCAGCATTACCATGCCGGCACTGAGTTCGACATTGCTCTCGCGTCGTTTTCCAGCGACCGGGGAGTCGCTTCGGAGTTCGCTTGGCTGGCATGCGACAGCGGACACAACGTCGAGGTGGTGTTCGTGTTGCAAGCTGGTAGCTGTTCGGTTAGGATTGATGTGCTGGCGCCGGATCATATCCACTGGCGTGAGCGCGAGTGGTTCAGCGGTGGGCGTTTCGCGGTCGTCGACACTCGTGTTGTCTCCGACGAGATGGTGGAGATCCTCATCGAGCAACGGAAGGTGTTTGATGTCGGATGAGATGCTTCGCCCCGGTGACTACCGGCCCGCGCCGGAGGATATCGAGCAGATGTTTGGCGGGTTCGCCGCCGATCGCGCCCGGATGCGTGCGCGGCGTGCCGCGTACGACGTGGTGCGCCCCGCCGTCAAAACCGGTATCGACATGGGTGGTCCCAAACACCGTAATGGGGACGGCCAGTCGCGACGCGAGACTACTCGTTAGGCGCTAGCGCCAAATAGCCGGGTTACATCAGATCCGATCGTCATCAGAGCGGGGCCGTCCAGGCTAGGGACGGCCCCGCTTACGTATCGTGAGCACGCCGGAGCAAGCGCTCCCCGAATCCCCAACACATCGTCCTCGCCGGGTGTATATTCCGGTGCAGGCGCGTCGGCCGTAGGCGCGATCCTTCCTGACCCGCGGTGGACGAGATGAATGGCGAGTGACGCGGCGCTGCGGGCCCTGAACCGCTTCGGGCTGGGCGCGCGGGTGGGTGAACGGGCGCGCATTGGCGACGCGCGGGGGTGGCTGCGGGCGCAGCTGCAGGGCGCGCCGCCGGAGTTGGCCGCGCCCGCGAGCGCCGTGCCCGCCAACATCGCGGCCGCCCTGCGCACCCTGGGGATGCGCGCCGCCTACGGCGAAGAGGAGCGACAGCAGGCGCGCCGGCGACTGATAGGCATCGCCGACGACGAGAGCCGGGCCGCGCTCACGCAGCGCGTCGCCAGCGAGCGGCCGTTCGTGGAGCGGCTGGTGGCCTTCTGGTCCAACCACCTGTGCGTGTCGGCCGGGGCCAAGCGCGTGGTCGCGCCGCTGGCGGGGGGCTACGAGCGCCAGGTGGTGCGCCCCCATGTCCTGGGCCGCTTCGAAGACATGGTGCTGGCCTCGGCGCGGCACCCGGCCATGCTCTTCTACCTCGACAATCACCAGTCCATCGGCCCCTCCTCCCCCGCGGGGACGAGGACCGGTCGCGGCGTCCAGCGCGGGCTGAACGAGAACTACGCCCGCGAGCTGCTGGAGCTTCACACGCTGGGGGTGGATGGCGGCTACGTGCAGGCGGACGTGGTGGAGCTCGCGCGCATCCTCACCGGGTGGACGGTCGCGGGGCTGTACGGCGCGGGAACCCGGCGCCCGGGCCGCGACGACGATGCGCCCGGCCCGCTGCGCTTCGCCTTCCGCCCGGCGCAGCACGAGCCCGGCCCCAAGACGCTGCTGGGCCGGCGCTACCCGGAAGCCGGCGTGGACGAGGGAGAGCAGGCCATCCGCGCCCTCTGCCGCCATCCGTCCACGGCGACCTTCGTCGCGACCAAGCTGGTCACCCACTTCGTAGCCGACCAGCCGCCCCCGGCCGCGGTGGAGCGCGTCGCCCGCGTCTTCCGCGACAGCGAGGGCGACCTGCGCGCCGTCTCCACAGCACTGGTGGAGCTGCCCGAGGCGTGGAGCGAAGGCGCGCGCAAGTTCCGCACGCCGCAGGACTGGCTCGTCGCGGCCCTGCGCGCGCTGGGCGTTCCAGGCGCCGGCGACAACCTGGCGCGTGCGCTGCGGCAGCTGCGGCACCCGCTCTGGTCGCCCGCCGCGCCCAAGGGGTTCGGCGACACCATGCAGGACTGGGCGGATCCCGACGCGCTCCTCAACCGCGCCGAGCTGGCCCGCACCCTAGGCCGGCGCATCGGAGGCGGGGGACCGGACCCGCGCACGTTGCTGGACGTGGTGGAGGCACCCGCCGCGGACGCCATGCGCGCCATGCTGGCCGACAGCACCATCGCCCCGGCCGAGCGAATCGCGCTCGCCATCGCGGCGCCCGCGTTCCAGTGGAGGTAGCGATGGACCGTCGCGAGTTCCTGAAGACCATGTGCTCCGGCGGGATCGCCACCTTCGGCTTTCCCGTGGTGAGCTTCGCGCAGGTGCGGCAGAGCGGCCGGCTGGTGTTCGTGCTGCTGCGTGGCGGGTTCGACGGATTGGCCGCCGTCGTCCCGTACGGCGACCCGGCGTACGAGGGGCTGCGGGGGCCGCTCGCGTTCCAGGACGGCGACCTGGTGCCGCTGACGCCGATCTTCGGCCTGGCGCCGGGACTGGCGCCGCTGCGCGAGTTCTGGGACCGGGGCGAGATGGTGGCCCTGCACGCCATCGCCATCCCCTACCGCACCCGCAGCCACTTCGACGGGCAGGCCATCCTGGAGACGGGACTCGACCGGCCGGTGGGCTCGTCGGACGGCTGGCTGAACCGGCTGCTGCAGATCATGCCCGGCGAGCGGTCGGGGATCGCCATCGCCTCGGGGATGCCGCGGTCCATGGCCGGCGCGCACGAGGTGCAGACCTGGTCGCCCACGCAGCTGGGCGCCGTGACCGACGAGTACCTGGACCGGCTGGCGGTGCTGTACCGAGCGGACGGCACGCTGCACAACCGCTTCGAGGCGGCGCTTCAGCAGCAGGACCTGGTGGGCGAGGAAGAGATGGCGGGCGCCGGCGCGCGGCGCGGGGGCGTGACGCCGCTGCTGAAGTCCGCCGCGCGCATCCTGCGGCAGAGCACGGGGCCCAACGTGGCGGCGGTGGAGTTCAGCGGATGGGACACGCACGCCAACCAGGGGCTGGGTGGCGGGGCGCTGGACCGGCTCTTGGGGCAGCTGGCGGAGGGGCTGGTGGCGTTCCGCGCCGAGATGCAGGACGCCTGGGCGGACACGACCGTGGTGGTGATGACGGAGTTCGGCCGCACCGCGCGCCCCAACGGCTCGCGCGGAACGGACCACGGCACGGCGGGGGCGGGATTCCTGATCGGCCCGAAGGTCGCCCGCTCAGCCGTCCTCGCCGACTGGCCGGGGCTGGGCGACTCCGCGTTGTACGAGGGGCGCGACCTGCGGCCCACGCTGGACACCCGCGCGGTGCTCAAGGCCGCCGTCGCCGGCACCTTCGACCTCACGGGCGCGCAGGCGGACCGCATCTTCCCGGGATCGTCCGGCGTGCGGGGCCGCTACGAGCTGATGCGCTAGTCCGCCGCGGAGGTCACGCGCCCGGCCAGGGCGAGCGGCCGCCCGTTCCGGGCCGGGTCACCAGCGCTTCCACGAGCACGCCCTCGCTGGGATCGTATTCCTTCACCCGCAGGGCGGACCCGTTGGTCCACTCCACCACGATGCGGGCGCCTCCGCGCTCCACCGCGGCGGCTTCGTAGGGAGGCCAGCCAGGGCCCACCAGGCGGTCCCCTTCCACCAGATCGGACGCCTGCTTTACGCGCCTCACGCGCTCGGCCGATTCCACGGGGCTCACCACGACGGGAACGCCGGGCGGAAACTCGTCCCAGCGCCGCTCGTCGCCGCAGCGCCAGAGGACCTGCATCATCCCGTCCTGCATTTCGGCCGCCTCTACCACCCAGCGCTGGCCGTTCCGCTCCCGCGAATCGCCGGGGCGGAGGTGTTCTGCATTCCTGATCATCTACACGCATGTCGTTCTCGGGCCCGTGGCGCGGCACTCGCGCCGGCGCCTACGGTAGGACCGGAAGGCTGCACCTGCAACCCCCGTCCACTTTACGCCGATTCAAGCTAGGCTGCCGGGGCGGTACGGGGCAGGTGGACGGTGAACGTGGTGCCGCCCTCGTCCGAGGCCACCTCGATGGTCCCCGCGTGGGCGTGGACGATGCGCTCGGCGATGTAAAGCCCCAGCCCCAGGCTTCCCGACGGCCCGCTGGCGGCGCTCGCCGTGGACTCGCGCGGCTTCATGGGGTGAAAGATGCCCTTCAGCTGCTCGGGGGGGATGGCGGGCCCGCGGTTGTGGACGGCCACCGTGATCTCGTCGCCGCCGCCGCCCACGGTGACGGTGACGGGCGTGCCCTCGGAGCCGTGCTCCAGCGCGTTCCCCACCAGGTTGCCCAGCACCTGGGCGATGCGCGCGGCATCCCATTCGCCCCGCTCCTCGCCGCGGGCGTGCACCTCGATGGGCCGCTCCGGGTGAAGCGCGGCGAGCTCGTCCACCACCTCGTGCACCACCTTGCCCATGCTCACCTCCCCACGGACGATTGGAATTCCCCCGCCCAGGCGGCTGCGGGTGAAGTCCAGCAGGTCGCCCACCATGTGCACCATGCGGGTGGAGCTGCTGGCGATGCGCCCCATGAGCGTCAGGTGGGGCTCGGCGAGCTCGCCCGTGTCCAGCATGAACCGGGCGGAGGTGAACACCACGCCGAGAGGCGTGCGCAGGTCGTGGCCCAGGATGGCCAGGAACATCTCCTTGGAGTTGTCGAGCTCCTCGGTATAGCGCGAGACGGACTCCGCCAGAGACTGGTCGATCGCCTCGTTGAACCGCGTCAGGTCGTCCACGTCGGCGGGGGTGAGTTCGCCGTGGGCCTGGGTCCACAGCCGGATGACGCTGGCGCGCAGGGCACGGTACTCGGAAACCATCTGCTCGATGGTGAACCCGCTCCCCGCCCGGTCGGCGCCGTGCTCCTCGGCCGCGGTGGCCGCCGCGGCCTGGACGGCGGGCGCTTTCCCCTTGGATTTTTCCGACTGCTCGTCCCCGCCCTGCTCCGTGCCCAGGTCGGCGGCGATTACCTTGAGCATTTCGGCGGCGTGGTCGCGCAGCGCCACGATGTCCATGCCGCCGCTGGCCGGCGTGCACGTGCGGGCGAACGCCTCCCACTCGGCCAGGATGGACTCGGTGTTGTCCATGATGAACCGCGCCAGCGGCACGCGCACCCGCCCGGAACCCGGCGCGGACGTAGCCGGGGCGGCGGGCTCAGTCGACTCGGTGGACTCTGCCGGCACCGTGGACGGCACCGGCTCCACGGCCTGCGCATCGGGCTGCACGGGAGCCGGGCGGATGCCGAAGAAGTTGTCCTCGATCAGCCGCAGCATGCGGTACGCCGCCGCCCGCACCTTCTGGAGGTCCGCCACCAGGCTCGCGGCCTCGTCGTCCTCCGCCCGCTCCACCAGCAGCTCGGCGTAGCCGATGATCTGCCCCAGCGGCGTGCGCAGGTCGTGGATCAGCCCCGGCGGCAAAGCGTGCCGGGGCGCATCGTCGGCGCGGCGGGCGGGGGCCGTCACGCCCGCGGCTCCGCTCCCGAAGGCGCCAGCGCGCCCGCCCTGCCCAGCAGCGCCTCGATCTTGCCCAGCAGGCGCGGCAACTCCACCGGCTTGGTGTCGTAATCGTCGCAGCCGGCCTCCATGGCCTTGCCGCGGTCGCTGGACATGGCGTGGGCCGTCAGGGCGATCACGGGAATGCCGCGCGTGGCCGCGTCGCCCTTCAGGCGGCGCGTGGCTTCCCAGCCGTCCATCACGGGAAGGCTCATGTCCATCAGCACCAGGTCGGGGGCCTGGGTGCGGGCCATCTCCACCCCGCTTTCCCCGTCCACCGCCAGCACCACCAGGTAGCCCTTGCGCTCCAGACGCCGCGACAGCATGTCGCGGTTCATCTCGTTGTCTTCCACCAGGAGGATCTTGGTCATGGCATCGTCGAGAGCGCTCACGCGGGCACCGCGCGCCGCTCTTCTCCCTTTCTCGTGATCATGGGGCGCTGGGCGCCGTTGTCGCCCAGCAGGTCGCGAACGCGGTGCAGCAGCCCCTGGGGCTCGTCGCCCACCTTCTGGACGATGGTCTGCACGTAGCCGTTCAGCCGCTGCCGCTCGCCGTTGCTCAGGTCGTGCGACGTCACCACGACGATGGGAACCCCGCGCCACTCCGGGCGGCTGCGCACCTCTTCAGTGAACTCGAAGCCGTCCATCTCCGGCATCATCAGGTCCAGCAGGATCAGCCGGGGGCGCGCCTCTTCCATCACCTCGAGCGCGTCGCGACCGTTGGCCGCCTCCGTCACCTTCCACCCCTCGGCCTCGAGCATGCCCTTCATCAGCGCGCGGGTGGCCTCGTCGTTGTCCACCACCAGCACGGCGCAGGGGCCGTCGGTGCAGGTGTACTTCTTCAACAGGCGCGAAAGCCGCCGGCGGTCCACCGGCTTGGTGGCGAACTCGGCGGCGCCCAGCGAAAAGCCCCGGTTGGGGTCGTCGACCATGGTCAGCATCACCACCGGGATGTGGCGCAGCGCCGCCTCGGACTTGAGCGCGGTGAGCACGCTCCAGCCGTCCATCCCCGGCATCATCACGTCCAGGGTGATGGCCGCCGGCTGCATCTCGCGGGCCAGCCGCAGCCCCTCCTCGCCATCGCTGGCCACCAGGACGCGGTAGCCTTCCTTGCCCAGGAACTGCTGCATCAGGTCGCGCTGCACCTCGTCGTCGTCGATCACCAGCACGCAGCTCGCGTCGGAGGGGAGCGAATCCAGGATGGCCGGCCCGGCGCCGTCCACCGAGCCCAGGGCGGGCGCGGCCACGGGGCCGGGATCGGCGCCGACGACCAGGGCGGGGAGCTTGATGGTGAACACGCTCCCCACGCCGGGCTCGCTGCTGACGGTGACGTCGCCGCCCATCATCTGGCTGTAGCGCCGGGTGAGGGCCAGCCCCAGCCCCGTGCCGCCGAACTTGCGCGTGGTGCTGGCGTCCGCCTGCGTGAAGTCCTGGAACAGCTTCACGATCTGATCGGAGGTCATGCCGATCCCCGTGTCCGTCACCCGGCAGACGATCCACTCGCGCCCGTCCATCCGCTCGCGCCCCGCGGCGACGGTGATGGTGCCCGACTGGGTGAACTTCGCCGCGTTCGACAGGAGGTTGAAGAGCCCCTGCCTCACCTTCACCTGGTCGGCGTGCATGCTGCCCAGGTCCGGGGAAATGTTCACCCGCAGCTCGTTGCCGTTCGCCTGCACCAGCGGCTGGATGGTGGACGCCACCTCGTCGAGCAGCACGCCCACCTCGAAGTCTTCCAGGAACAGCTCCATCTTCCCCGCCTCGATCTTGGACAGGTCCAGGATGTCGTTGATCAGCGCCAGCAGGTGCTTCCCCGCGGTGCCGATCTTCTGCAGGTCGGCGGCGAACGCCGTCAATTCGCGCTCCTCGGCTTCTTCGAACAGCATCTCCGAGTAGCCCAGGATGGCGTTCAGCGGGGTGCGCAGCTCGTGGCTCATGTTGGCCAGGAACAGGCTCTTGGTGCGGTTGGCCGTCTCGGCCGCCTCGCGGGCCATCCCCACCTCTTCCTCCGCCCGCCGCCGCTCGGTGACGTCTTCCAGCCCCAGGACCAGGAGCTCGCCGTGGTGCCCCGCCTGCAGCCGGCGCGCGTTCAGCAGCATCACCCGCCGCCCGATGTCGGGAAAGTCGTGCTCCAGCTCGAAGTCGTTGAACACGGAGCTGGCGGGGATGATGTCTTCCAGCAGCGTGCGCAGCGCGGGGATGTCCCACTGGCCGTTGCCCAGCTCGTAGATCAGCCGCGTCTCCGTTTCGTCGGCGGAGACCTCGAAGGTCTGGTAGAAGGCGCGGTTGGCGCTGTGCACGCGCAGGTCGGGGTCCAGGATCAGCAGCGGCTTGCGCACCGTGTCGACGATGTCCTGCGCGTACGTTTCGATGGCCCGCAGGTCGGCCTCGGCGCGGCGGCGCTCGGTGACGTCTTCCATCGCCAGCACCACCAGCTCGGCGTGGCTCGACGCGCGCAGCTTGCGGGCGTTCAGCAGCATCACCCGCGTGCCGATGGTGGGAAAGGTGTGCTCCAGCTCGTAGTCGTTGAACACCGAGCTGGTGGCCATCACCTCGTCGAGCAGGGTGCGCAGGTCGGGGATGTCCCACTGGCCGTTGCCCAGCTGGTAGATCAGCCGGTTCTCCGTCTCCTCCGCCGACACCTCGAAGGTGTGGTAGAAGGCCCCGTTCGCGCTGTGCACGCGAAGCTCGGGGTCAAGGATCAGCAGCGGCTCGCGCACCGTGTCGACGATGTCGCGGGCGTACGTCTCGATGGCCTTCAGGTCGGCCTCGGCGCTGCGGCGCTCGGTGACGTCTTCCATCGCGAGCACCACCAGCTCGGCATGGCTTCCCGCGCGAAGCTTGCGCGCGTTCAGCAGCATCACCCGCGTGCCGATGGTGGGAAAGGTGTGCTCCAGCTCGAAGTCGTTGAACACCGAGCTGGTCTTCATCACGTCGTCCAGCAGCCCGCGCAGGTCGGGGATGTCCCACTGGCCGTTGCCCAGCTCGTAGATCAGCCGGTCCTCCGTCTCCTCTTCCGAGACGCGGAACGTCTGGTAGAAGGCCCGGTTGGCGCTCCGCACCCGCAGCGTGGCATCCAGGATCAGCAAGGGCTCGCGCACGGTGTCGACGATGTCCTGCGCGTACGTCTCCAGCTCCGCGCCGCGCGGCTTCCGTTTCAGCATCCGACCCTCTTCTCTCGTTGCGGAACACCGGGCGGAGCGTATTGACCAACCGGTAAATTCAAGCTAACGTACATCTACCAAGCGGTCAATAAGATTCAACCGACGGGTGAGGGATAGATGCCGGGGAAGCGGGCTTCGGAAGACGTGCGGCGCGAGCAGATCCTGCGGGCGGCGTTCGAGGTGGCGGTGCGCGACGGCATCGGCGGGCTCACCATCCGTGCGGTGGCGGCCGAGGCGGAGCTGAGCCATGCGCTGGTGATCTTTCACTTTCAGCGCAAGGAGCGGCTGGTCCACGAGCTGCTCGACTGGCTGATCGCCACCACCCCGGTGCTTCGCGCGCCGCTGGAGGTGGCGGACCTTCCCCACGCGATGGACCGGCTGGACGCGGTGCTGCGGCAGGAGATGGAGCGGCTTGCGCGCGAGCCCCGGCACACGCGGCTGTTCCTGGAGTTCTGGGCGATGGGCGCGCGCGACGATGCCATCCGGGTGCGCATCAGCGCCGAGCTGGAGCGCTACCGGCGGGCCTTCCACGCCATCATGGAGGCGCTGCTGCGGGCGGAGCCGGCTGCCTTCGCCGGCGCCACCGCCGACGGGCTGGCCGCCATGGCGGTGAGCTGGATCCACGGGTGCGCCGTGCAGGCCATGATCGACCCGGAGCACTTCGACAGCGGCGAGTACCTGGCGGCGGTGCGCGGCATCGTGGGCCAGCGGGGGTAAAGGCTTGGCGACGCGTTTGGCTGGACCCGGCGTGGACGACGGCGCCCCCCATCCCCAGCCCATCCCCCGCAAACAGCGCGGGGGAAGGGAGCCAGTGCCGGGTGCTTCGATGGCTGTTGATGCGCAGGCGGAGGGTGATGGCGGGTGTGGGGCGCTTCGATGGTTCCGGCGCAGTCCCGGCTGCCCTCTCCCCCCGGCCCCCTCT
>NZ_DATBNB010000574.1 GCF_036554565.1 Longimicrobium sp.
GACCAGCTCGCGCAGGGCGCCCGCGTTGCGGTGGGCGGTCAGGGCGACGGCGCGAAAGCGGTCCGGGTGCTGGCGAAGGACGGCGCGCGCGCTCGCGCCGATGGAGCCGGTGGCCCCCAGGATGGCGACGCCCTTCATCCGTCCCTCAGTACCCCACCACGAAGCGGAAGAAGGCGTACCCCAGCGGCAGGGTGAACAGCAGCGAGTCGAAGCGGTCCAGCGCGCCCCCGTGGCCGGGAAGCAGCGTCCCCGAGTCCTTGACCCCCACGTCGCGCTTCCACAGCGACTCGGCCAGGTCGCCCAGCTGCGCGAAGACGGAGACGAGCAGGCCCAGGAGGGCGCCTTCCCAGAGGCTGGGCTGGTACGTCCAGAAGCTGGTGAGCAGGTACGCGTAGGCGATGCCGCCGATCACCCCGCCGGCGATGGCGGAGAGCGCGCCCTCCACCGTCTTTCCGGGGCTCACCCGCGGGATCAGCTTGCGCCTGCCGAACGCGCGCCCGCCGAAGTACGCGGCCGAGTCGCTGATCCAGGTAAGGAGAACAGGGGCCAGCAGCAGCGCCGGCCCGTGCAGTTCGCCGCGCAGGTCGGGCAGGTGGCGCAGGTACAGGCCGAAGCCGAGGAGCGCCGCGTACCCCGCGCCGAAGACGGTGACGGCGGTGGAGACCAGCGGCTCACCCTCCACCCCCCGCGCCCAGATGCACACGCAGGCGGCGGTGATGGCCAGCAGGACCAGGGCGATCGTCGGGAGCGGGTTGCGCACGCCCTCCTGGGGCATGGCCCCGGCGGCCAGGACGATGGCCGCGGCGCCGGCCGAGCCCAGGAAGGCCAGGGGCCGGGCGGGCTTCTTTTCCGCCATGCGGTACAGCTCGAACGCCGTCAGCCCGGCGCAGAGCGCCAGCAGCCCCGCCAGCACCCAGCCGCCCATCCACACGGCGGCCAGGGCGGGGGGAATGCCGGCGATGGCCACGCCGACGCGCTTCAGCGTTTCCGATGCCGCCACGGGAGAATCTTCAGGAAGCCAGGACGCGGCCGAACCGCCGCTCGCGCCGCTGGTAGTCCAGCAGGGCGCGGAAGAAGTGCTCGCGGCCGAAGTCCGGCCACAGCACGGGGGTCACGTACAACTCGGTGTACGCCAGCTGCCAGAGCATGAAGTTGCTGATGCGCTGCTCGCCCGAGGTGCGGATCAGCAGGTCCGGATCCGGATCCGCCGGCGTGTACAACTGCTGGCTGAACAATTCCTCGTCGATCTCGCCCGGCAGCAGCGTTCCGGCCGCGATGCGCTCCGCCAGCTTTCGCGCGGCCAGCACGATCTCCTGCCGGGCCCCGTAGCTGATGGCCAGGTTCAGGCGCATCCGCGCGCCGCCGCGGGTGTGGTCCACGATGGACTGGATGGCGGCGCGGGTGCGCGGACCCAGCCGGTCGAGCTCGCCAATGCAGTGCACCTCGATCCCCTTTTCCTTGAGGTCGCGGCGCTCGCGGCGAACGTACAGTTCCAGCAGCCCCATCAGCGCGGAGATCTCGGTGGCGGGGCGCCCCCAGTTCTCCTGCGAAAAAGCGTACAGCGTGAGCACCTCTACCCCGGCGTCGCCCGCGGCCTCCACGGCCTGGCGAACGGCCTGCATGCCGGCGCGGTGCCCGAACTCGCGGGGCTGCCCGCGTTCCCGCGCCCATCGCCCGTTGCCGTCCATGATGACGGCCACGTGGCGGGGCACCGTTCCGTTCAACCGGATTTCCTGGAGAAGCTGCTCGCAAGACATGCCGGGTAAGATGGACGGCTGCGGCGGGTTTGTCAAAGCAAGTTCTTTTCGACTGGACGGAATTGGATCACGCAGAGGCGCAGAGCCGCAGAGAGCCCATCCGCTGCCTCTCTGCGGCGCTGCGTCTCTGCGTGAGCGCCCGACGGAGCTGGAGAAAGAACGAGAGTACGGGCTGTGCCTGGACGTCTCACGAGCCCTCTGCGTCGCGCCGCAGCTCCGGAATGCGCCACGCGGCGAGCAGCGTGAGCAGGGCCATGAGCGCCACGCCCCAGAACACCCAGTGCAGGCTCTCCGCCAGGCCGCCGCGCACGAGCGCCAGAACGTCGGAACTCAGGCCGGCAGTGCGGGGAGTCGCCTCGCCCAGCAGGTCCTGGATGCTGTCGAGCGACACGCGCCCCTGCAGCCCCTCGCGTTCCAGGTAGCGCGCCATCTGGTAGTTCAGCATGCCGCCGAACAACGCCGCGCCCAGGGCGTTGCCCAGAATCCGCATCAGCATGTAGGACGCGGTGGCCACGCCGCGCTGGTTCCACGCCACCGTCGTCTGGATGGCGACGATGGAGGTGGTGCTCACGAAGCCCAGCCCCACCCCCACGAGAAACGAGCCGATCCCCGCGGGCAGGGGGCCGCGCGACGAGAACAGGGCGATCAGCAGCGTGCCGGCCAGAATGGCCACGCCACCGGTGCGCACCAGCCGCTGCACGCCCAGCCTCACCAGGCTGAGCCCCGCCCAGAACGCGGAGAGGGGCCACCCCAGCGTCATCGCCGACAGGGTGAACCCCGCCAGCAGCGCCGACCCGCCCAGCACCCCCTGCACGTACGTGGGAAGAAAGGTGATCAGCCCGATCATCATGATCCCCGACGCCAGCGTGGCCAGGTTGGCGTAGCGGATCAGCGGGCTGGCCCACAATTCCAGGTGCATCAGCGGGTCCGGCGCGCGGCGCTCCTGGCGAACGAAGAGCACCAGCGCCGCCACGAACACCGCCAGCAGCGGCCCCGCCGCCGCCACCCCCCAGGTGCCGGCCTGGGTGAGCGCCAGCATCAGCGAGCCGACGCCCGCCAGCAGCAGCACGGCGCCGGGATAGTCGATCTGCCGCTTCTCCCGCTCCACCCCCTCGTGAAGGTACATGGCCACGAGCGCGATGGCGGCGATGCCGAAGGGCACGTTCACCCAGAAGATCCACGGCCACCCCACGCTGTGCACCACGATGCCGCCCACCAGCGGCCCCACGATGGACGCCAGCCCCCACAGCCCCGACATGTAGCCCTGGATGCGGCCGCGTTCCTCGATGGAGTACAGGTCGCCCGCGAGCGTGGTGGTGATGGGCTGCACGGCGCCCGCCCCCAGCCCCTGCACGAAGCGGAAGGCCACGAGCATGGGCATGGTCCGCGCGAAGCCGCACAGCACTGAGCCCGCCACGAAAACGATGACGCCGGCGATGAACACCGGCTTGCGCCCCACCAGGTCAGAGAGCTTGCCGAAGATGGGGATGGCCACGGCCTGCATCAGCAGGTACGACGAGAACACCCAGCTGTAGAGCGAAAAGCCGCCCAGCTCGGCGGCGATGCTGGGCATGGCCGTGGCGATGATGGTGCCCTCGACCGCCGCCATGAACATGGCCAGCAGCAGCCCGGTGAACACGAGTCCCCGGTGGGTGGTTGCTTCCTTCAACGTGCTCCGCCTGGAAAGAATCGAAACGCGAAAAGCGGCCACCGGGCCGCCGCCCTGCTCCGGATGCACCGACCGTACCCCCGGCGGGCCACGGGCCAAGGAGGAGGCCCGCGCGGACCTCCCCGCCTCGCCCGGCGCCGGGCGATCCCCGCCGGCCGCTGAGCAAACTTGCGCATGGCAGGGTAACGCCATACCTTCTCTGGTTCAGATCACCATTCCGGCCAGCCCGGCCTCCGGTACTCTCAGCCCTGTCGTCCCTTCGGTCCGTTCGGACGTCCGCTCCATGCGGGAGCCATGGCGCTCGCGCATCCCATTCCACCCCTGCGCACTGAGAGGTCATCTCGCACAGCCGCGGTACGCGTGAGTTCTCAAACACCCCCCCACGAGGATGTATGTCGAAACGAATTCTATTGTTTGTGTTGACGCTGCTGCTGATTGGCGGCAGCCCCTCCGCCGCTTCGGCCCAGCAGCGGCAGGTGAGCGGCACGGTGACCGGGCCCGACCAGCGTCCGGTCGGCGGCGCCTCGGTTACCATCACGGGCACCACGCGCGGAGTCCAGACGGATGCCGCCGGGCGCTACACGATCTCCGTTCCGGCCGGCGCCACCTCGCTGACCGTGCGCCGGATCGGCCTCGCCACCCGCACGGTGGCCGTAGCCGCGGCGCAGAGCTCGGTAGACGTGCGGCTGCAAGACGACATCCTGAACCTGGATGCCGTCGTGGTCACCGGCCAGGCGACCGCCGTTCGGCGTGAGAACCTCGCCAACGACGTCGCGGTGGTGAACGCGCGGCAGCTCGTGGGGAACGCGCCTGCCCAGACGGTGGACCGCGCGCTCCAGGGCAAGGTGGCCGGCGCCACCATCCGCACCAACTCCGGCGCCCCCGGCGGCGGCGTGCAGATCCGCCTGCGCGGCCCGGCGACCATCACCGGCAACTCCACCCCGCTGTACGTGGTGGACGGCGTGGTGGTGAGCGACGTGGCCATTCCCGGCGGCCAGAACGCCATCTCGCGTGCCGCGAGCGCCGTGGGTGTGAACTTTTCCACCCAGGACGTGGTCGTCAACCGCATCTCGGACCTCAACCCGAACGACATCGAGAGCATCGAGATCCTCAAGGGCGCCTCCGCCTCGGCGATCTACGGCTCCAAGGCGTCGAACGGGGTGATCATCATCCGCACGAAGTCGGGCAGCACCGGCCGCACGGCCGTGAGCG
>NZ_DATBNB010000575.1 GCF_036554565.1 Longimicrobium sp.
GCTTGCGACGGATCCACATCCACCCCGCCAGCAGCGCCAAGGTCAGCAACGCGGCCAGGATCCACATCCACGGCAGCGGCGGCCCCGGCACGTCCACCACGTCGCGCGGCCCTCGCGGCCGGGTAGAGTCCGCCGGCAGCACCGCGCGGACGAACGGCAGCGGGATGGCGATCGGCAACGTGTTGACGGTCCCGTCGCGCGCGGTCATCCGCACCTCACCCTGCGCGCTTCCCCCTGGGCCGGGCACCCACGCGACCATCGGGATGACGATGCGCGCGATCCCGGCGGAGTCCGTCCGCTGCGCCTCGCCGACGGTCTGCCAGCGGCCATCGGGCGCGGGCGGCAGCTCCACACTGGCCTGTCCGCCCGCCAAGGGGACGAACACGGCGGCGCGGAAGCGATCGCCGACCGTCACCGTGTCGGGATCGACGCCCACCTGTACGGCGGATGACTGAGTGTGGATGGGGGTCGCGCAGGCGAGCGCCAGCGGCACCCACGCGGCGGCGCGCAGGAGGCTCATCGCCGGAGGCGGCGCTCGCGGCGGCGGAAGAACGAGAGGACCGCGGTGGAGACGGGCGCGTCGGTGCGCAGTTCGATCGGCTCCACGCCCAGGCGGCGGAAGATCTTCGTCAACGCCGCCCGCTCGTCGCGCACGTCGTCCGCGAACCGCTTCCGCACGTCATCATATCCCGTATCTACCCAGATGAGATCGCCGGTCTCCGGGTCCTGCATCCTCAGCACGCCCACGTCGGGAATGGTGCCATCCGCCGGGTCGCCCAAGACCACGGGGACGACGTCGTGGCGCGCGGCGGCGAGGGCGATGGCCGTCTCGAAGCGGGCGCGTGCCTCGGACAGCTGGAAGTCGCTGATCAGAAAGACGATGGAGCGCGAACGCATCACCCGTACGGCGTGGCGCAGCGCGGCGGCCAGGTCCGTCCCCTGCCCCGCGGGGCGGAACACCAGCAGGTCGCGGATGATGCGGAGGACGTGGCGGCGTCCCTTTCGCGGCGGAACGAATGCCTCCACCCGGTCGGTGAACACCATCAATCCCACGCGGTCGTTGTTGCGGATGGCCGACATGGCGAGCGTGGCGGCTACTTCGGCCACCATCTCGCTCTTGAACCGGCCGCGCGTGCCGAACCGCTGCGAGCCGGACAGGTCCACGGCCAGGAGCACCGTCAACTCACGCTCCTCCACGTACTTCTTGACGTACGTGGTTCCAGTGCGGGCGCTGACGTTCCAGTCAATGGTCCGCACGTCGTCGCCCGGCACGTACTCGCGCACCTCCACGAACTCGATCCCCTGCCCCTTGAACACCGAGTGGTACTCGCCGCTGAACTGCGACGCGACGAGCCCGCGCGTGCGCAGGTCGATGCGCCGAACCTGGCGCATCACGTCCGCCAGCGCGGGCGGCCGCGCGTCGTCCGGGGACGGCGCGGGCGCGGGGGACCGGCGGAAGCGGGACAGCAGCGACATCGGCGTCAGGGAACGCGCACGGCCCGCAGCACGCGCCGGACGATGTCTTCGGAGGTGACTTCTTCGGCCTCGGCCTCGTAGGTGGTGACGATGCGGTGGCGCAGCACGTCGGGCGCGATGGCCTTTACGTCCTCGGGCGTCACGAAGCCGCGGCCACGCAGGTACGCATGGGCGCGCGAGCAGGCGGCCAGCGCAAGCGTGGCCCGCGGTGACGCACCGTACTCGATGAGCGGCGCCAGCTCCCCCGCCCCGAAGCGCTTGGGCTCGCGGGTGGCGGCCACCAGGTCCAGGACGTAGTCGGCGATGCGGTCGTCCAGGTACAGCTGGCCGATGGCTTCGCGCGCCGCCAGCACGTCCGCGGGGGTGGCGACGGGCTCCACGGGGATGTCGGCGCCGGTCGACATCCGCCGCAGGATCTCCTTTTCCTCTTCGCGGGTGGGATAGCCCACGCGCACCTTGAGCATGAAGCGGTCTACCTGCGCCTCGGGGAGCGGATAGGTGCCCACCTGCTCGATGGGGTTCTGCGTGGCCAGGACCAGGAAGGGCGTCGGCAGCGGGTACGTTTCGCCGCCGATGGTCACCTGCTTTTCCTGCATGGCCTCCAGCAGCGCGGCCTGCACCTTGGCGGGCGCGCGGTTCACCTCGTCGGCCAGGACGATGTGGGCGAAGATGGGGCCGCGGTGCGGGACGAACTCGCCCGTGCGCTGGTTGTAGATGGTGGTGCCCACCACGTCTGCCGGCAGCAGGTCCGGGGTGAACTGGATGCGCGCGAACGTGGCGTCGAAGGTGTCTGCCAGGGTGCGGACGGCGAGCGTCTTGGCCAGGCCGGGCAGCCCCTCGAACAGCACGTGGCCGCCGGTGAGCAGGCCGATGAGCAGCCGCTCGACCATGTAGTCCTGCCCCACCACACGGCGGTGCATCTCGTGGATGATGCGGTCCAGGAACGCGGCCCGGGGAGGGGCGCCCGGCGGGGCGTACGGCGACGGCTGTGTCATGCGTGCTGGTTCGAATTCGTGTGTCGGGTTGACGCGACGGAGATTGTCATCCTGAGGCGCAGGCGCACCGAACCGTCCCCACTCCATACTTCGCGCGCCGAAGGATCTAGCCCTGTTCCACTTCGCAATCTGGGCGCGACAGCGGCACGAGAGCCCGAGACTCGGATGCCCGCACGGGAGCCGGGCCTCGCTCACGCCTCGGCAGCCCCCTCTCCCGGCCTCTCCCCCGCAAACTGCGCGGGAGAGAGGAGACCTTCCATCGCGGTTCGACTGGGCTCGGCGCATGCCGCGGCGGGCCCCTCCCCCGGCCCCTCCCCCGGCAAACTGCGCCGGGAGAGGGGGGAAATTCGGTCGGGGTTCGACGGGCTGCGTCGCATGCCTTGGGAGCCCCCTCCCCCCGGCCCCCATCCCCCGCTGCGCAGGGGAGGGGGAGACCTGAATCGTGCTTCGGCTGGCCTCGCGCACTCTACTGGCTCCCTTCCCCCGCGCAGTTTGCGGGGGAAGGGTTGGGGATGGGGGTCGCCGGCCCGTGCACCGGACTGTGCCCTGACGCACCCAACCTCGAAGTGTACCCCCTCTCCCACGCTGTTTGTGGGAGAGGGTCGCACGCGTGTCAGCGCGGCGGGGTGAGGGCCCCACGGCAGCCGAGGCCCACGTTTCCGTGACCGCTGCCGCGCCCTGACTTGTACGCGTCCGCGGCTAGATCCTTCGGCCCGCGACGGATATGCTGCGGGCCAGTATCGCTCGCTTGGGCCTCAGGATGACAGGGCTCCGCGCTAGTCCCCGTCCGCATCTAAACCACCCCATGATGACGAACCGCCGCGGCCCGATGCAGGCCGCGGCGGTTGTGCCAGAAAGAACAGTGCCGCGGCGCGGCGTCACTCCTTCGCGAGCGCCGCGAACACCGCCTCGCGCACCTGGTCGTTGCGGTCCTTCAGCAGCCGCTGCAGCACCGCGCGGGCCGGCTCGCCCCCCACGTCGGCCAGGGCGCGCACCGCCTCCACGCGAATCGGGGCCGGCGTGCGGTGAAAGAATCCGCCCGCCGAGGCGCGCTCCGCCAGGACGGGAACCGCGCGCGGGTCGCCCACCCGGCCCAGCGCGCGGATCACCTCCACCTGCGTGTCCTGGTCCGTTTCCTGTGCCAGCCGCGCCAGCAGCGGCGTGACGGCCGTCGACAGCTTGGTCAGCCCCATCCCCAGCGCCGCCGCCGCGCGCAGGCTGGGCTCCTTGTCGTTCAGCCCCTTCGCCAGCAGCGGCACCGCCTCTTCGCCACCGATCTTGGAGAGCGCCAGGATCGTCTCGCGGCGCACCCGCGCGTCGGAGTGCTCGATGGTGCGGCGGAAGTGGTCCACGGCGTCGGCGCTGCGGATCTCTCCCAGAATGCCAACCATGTTGCGGACCACGAACCAGCGCTCGTCGCCGACCATGTCTTCCAGCAGCGGCACGCCCACCTGGTCCAGCGCCACCAGCGCGTCGCGGTACGCCCGCCGCGCCGAGACGTCCGTCGCCGCCACCAGCGAGCGCACCAGCGGCGACACCGTGTCGGCGCCGATGTGAAGCAGGGTGGAGCGAAGGCTTGCGCGCTCGTCCTCGCTGCGCGCCTTGCCCAGCCGCGTCACCAGTTCCTCGATCAGCGCGCGGTTGGCCACGCGGTGCATCGCAAGCATCACCATTCCGCGCGCCGCGGGGTTGCGGCCGCGCAGTTCCTCGGCGTCGTGGCGCAGGTCCTGGATCAGCGCCACGCCTCGGCCCATCATCTCCCGCGAAACGCAGTACTGCGCCACGAACTCCAGGCGGTTGAGCACGATAAGGCGCTCGGATTCCGTCGATGACTCGCGTACCAGCCGGCGCAGCTCGTCGGTGTTCTCGTGCTCCACGCGCACCGCGGAGTCGCGCACCTGCTCGTACATGTCGTGCGCGCTCCACAGCGCGATCCCCGGCTCCAGCCCCTCCACCCTGCTGCCCTGCCCGGCGACCGTGCTGACCACCACCGGCGGCGATTGAATCCAATGCCCATCCAGGGCGACGCGCGCCGCCCCGGCCGCCGTCATCGCAGCCGCCAGTCCCCCAGCCGCCTTCGCGATCCGCGGCGGAAGGGCCGCGGCGGACAGGAAGCGGCCCAGCGACTCGGCTCCCACGTCGTGGCGAAGGGCGATGGATGAAACGCCGTGCTCGGCCAGGCGGTGGACGAAGCGGTCCACGTGGCCCGACCGCGGCCCGTGCGTACCGTTCACGGTCACCGCGCCGGGCGACAGGCGGATCTCCAGGTACTCGCCCGTGGCGAGCAGGGTCGTCGCCAGGTTCAGCAGCGCCTGGGTGAGCGTGGGATGCGTGAGCGGATAGAACTCGCCCAGGGCAAAGGCCTTGGCGAGGTCCACGAGTTGGCGCGAGGGTGTGTTTGCCGAGGGCATGGGTGCTCGGTGCGCTCTCGTCTCCGTAGCGGAAAATCCCGGCGGCCAGCCCGGAGGGATGCTGCGGTGCAACGGCATGCAGGATGGTGCCGACGCGGGCGCTCCACAAGAGCCGCGATTCGGCGGATGCCCGGCAGCCGCGGTGGATACCGCGGCTGCCGGACGGATCGTCAGCGGCCCTTCTTGCCTCCGCCTTGCCCGGGACGCCTGCCGGGCTCCGGCGGCTTCGCTCCCGGCTTGTTCCCGGGCTTGGCGCGGCCACCGGGCTTTCCGCCCTTGGGCTTTGCGCCGCCGGGCCGGCCGCCCGGACGCGCACCCGCGGGCCGATCATCCGTGCGCGGCGCCCCACCACGCTGCGGACCGGCTCCGCCCCGCGGCGGCGGCGCCGAACGCGGACGGCGCTCCGTCACAAAATCGTCATCGTCATCCACAGGCCGGCGACCCGGACCCGGCCGAGGGCCACGAGACGCAGGCTGATCGCGATCCTGCCGCGGCGCCCGCGTGCCCCAGTCCACCGGCCCCTTCTTCGGCCGGTCGGCAGGACGGCTCGGCCGATCGGAGCCGGCACGTGCCGGGCGGTCGTCGCGATCCTGGAAGTCGCGCCGGGGACGATCCGCGGGACCACGCCCCGGACGGTCGGCGGGACCCCGCGCGGGGCGATCCGTCCCGCTGCGTGCAGGGCGATCAGCGCCGCTGCGTGCGGGACGGTCGTCGCGGTCCTGGAAGTCGCGGCGCGGACGATCCTCGCGGTCCGAGCCGCCACGGCCCGCCGGACGGTCGCGATCACTCGGGAGATACGGGCGATCCGACGCTCCACGTCCTGCGCCCGTCCTCGGCCCACGTGCGGCCGGACGGTCCTCCGCGGAGCGATCCGAGAATCCGCGTCCCGCAGCCGTCTTGCCGCGTGCGGCCGGCCGTTCATCCGCCCCGCGGGACGAGGTGGATGAAGTACGCTTGGGCCGGGCGTCGCCGCCGCGCGGCTTGGCGTCGCCCCATTCCTCCGCATCCCAGTCGATGGTGACGGGCGTGCGCTCGCGCGGCGCTGGCGGAGCCTCGTCGCGATCGAACGAGCGGCCACGCGGCGCCCCGCGCGCCGGCTTTTCCTCGCGCTCCGGCTTTCCGCGCGCGGTCCGCGGCGCGTCCTTGCGCCCCGGGCGTTCGGCCTTGCCGCGAGCGGGGCGATCCTCGGCCTCAGCGCGGACGCGCTTGGCCTTGGGCGCCTCCGCCTCTGCCGCCGGGGTGCGCTTGGCGCCCTTTGGGCTGGCCTGGGCGTCGCGCACCTGCACCAGCTCTTCCGGCTGGACGATGCGCCACTTGCCCTCGGGGAGCTCGCCCAGGTCGATGGGCCCGAAGCGGCGGCGCACCAGGCGCAGCACGGGGTGGCCCACCGCCTCCAGCATCCGCCGCACCTCGCGCTTCTTGCCCTCGCGCAGCACCAGCTTCAGCCGCGACTGCCCGTTCCCCGCCGGCCCGATCAGCCGGGCGGACTCGGCCTGGGCCACGCCGTCCTCCAGCTCCACGCCTTCCACCAGCTGGCGCAGCGCCGCGTCGCTCGGCTTGCCGCTGGCGATGACGTCGTACTCCTTGGTGATGCCGAAGCTGGGGTGCAGAAAGCGGTTGGCCAGGTCGCCGTCGTTGGTCAGCAGCAGCAGCCCTTCGCTGTCGCGGTCCAGCCGGCCCACGTGGAACAGGCCGTGGAACTTGTCCGGGATCAGCTCGTAGACGGTCCGGCGCCCGAACGGGTCCTGGCGGGTGGTGACGTAGCCCGTTGGCTTGTGCAGCGCCAGCCAGGTGGTGGGCGCCACCTTCACCTCCACCCCGTCCAGCTCCACGCGGTCCACCCCCGCCACTACGCGCGTGCCCTGCGCGGTGACCTCGGCGCCGTTCACCTTTACGCGGCCGTGCTCGATCATCTCCTCGGCGGCGCGGCGCGAGGCCAGGCCGGAGCGGGAGAGAAATGCCTGCAGGCGCAGCGACTCGCCGCGCTTAAGAAATCCCGGCTGCTTCGCCATTCGTGTCCCTCGGTTCGTCCCGCCGCGCCAGCACGACGGGAAGCTCCTCGGAGCGAGGCAGGTCTGCCAGGCTCCGGAAGCCGAAATGCTGCAAGAAGAAGGGCGTGGTGCCGTACAGCAGCGGGCGGCCCAGCCCCTCGCCGCGGCCCACCACCTCGATCAACCCCCGCTCCTGCAGGGTCTTCAGAACGCCGCCCGCCCCCACGCCGCGGATTTCCTCGACCTCGGCGCGCCCCACGGGCTGGCGGTAGGAGATGATGGCCAGCGTTTCCAGCGCCGGCCCCGACAGCCGCTGCGCGCCGGGAACGGAGTCGAAGCGCTCCAGCACCGGCGCAAACTCCGGCCGCGTGAGCAGCTGGTAGCCGCCGCCCACCTCGAAGACGGTGAACGCGCGCCCCTCGCGGTCGTACTCGGCCCGCAGCTCGGCGATGGCGGCTTCCACCCGTTCCTCGTCCAGCGCCTCGTCGGCGCGGGCCAGGTCCGCGGGCGAAAGCGGCGACTCGCTGGCGAACAGCAGCGCCTCGATCACGCGGCTGGGGCGGATCACGCCGCCTCGTCCCTGGCGTGAAAGATCCAGAGCGGGGTGAAGGGGCTGGCCTGCCGCACGCGCACCACGCTGCGCTTGGCCAGCTCCAGGCAGGCCAGCAGCGAGGCCACGGCGTGAATGCGCGTGCCCCACGGCTCCACGATGCGCGCGAACTCCACGCGCCGCATCTGCTCCAGGAGCGCCATGATCTCCTGGATCTTGTCTTCCATCTTCACCTCGCGCCCGCGCACGTGGTGCACGATCTCCGGCGCGTTCAGCCGCTCACCCAGGCGAACGAGCGCGTCCCACACCTCGTCCCACTGCGTTTCCAGCGGCAGGTCGGCCAGGCGCGGCGCAGGGCGCGCCTCCACGAAGCCGCGGGCGAACAGGCGCGCGCGCTCGCGCTCGGAGCGCTCCATCAGCTGCGCGGCCTCGCGAAAGTGCTCGAACTCCAGCAGGCGGCGCACCAGGTCGGCGCGGGGGTCCTCGGTTTCCTCGTCGTCCACGCGGCGGGGAAAGAGCATCTGGGCCTTGATGCGCACCAGCGTGGCCGCCATCTCCAGGAATTCCCCCGCCCGTTCCAGCTCCAGGTGCTCCACGGCGCGGATGGCCGCCAGGAACTGCTCGGTGATCTTCGCGATGGGGATGTCGAAGATGTCGATGTCCTGGTTGCGGATCAGGTGCAGCAGCAGGTCCAGCGGCCCATGGAACCGCTCCACGTCGATGTCGAACGGGTCCTGCGCCGCGACCGCTTCCATCAGAGCAGCGGAACGCCGATGGGCGC
The DNA here is from genome assembly GCF_036554565.1 of Longimicrobium sp. NCBI lineage: Bacteria > Pseudomonadati > Gemmatimonadota > Longimicrobiia > Longimicrobiales > Longimicrobiaceae > Longimicrobium > Longimicrobium sp. Next base: position 8,205 of record NZ_DATBNB010000575.1, read on the forward strand.
CAGCAGCACCCGTGAGATCCCGCGGATCACGGGCCACAGGATGTCGAGGGCATTCGTGAGCACCAGCGCCCACAGGATGATGAACCCGTACGGGTAGATCTGGCGGTACGAGGCGGCGGCGCTGGGCGGAAGCATGTGATACATCACGTGCGACCCGTCCAGCGGCGGGATGGGCAGGAGGTTGAAGACGATCAGCCCCACGTTGCCGATGACCCCGTACAGCGCCATCTGGAAGGCGATCCCCAGCGTCTCGCTCGCGGCTCCCGATGCCGCGGTGAGGGCCTGGAACAGAAGGAACGCCACGAGGGCGAAGAAGACCGCCAGGATGGCGTTGGCGCACACGCCGGCGATGGACACCAGGATGTCGCCGCGCCTGTAGTTGCGATAGTTCGCCGGATTGGTCGGCACCGGCTTGGCCCACCCCAGCAGCGGCATTCCGCTGGCGATGGCCAGCGCGGGAAAGACGAGCGTGCCGATGATGTCGACGTGCGCGGCGGGGTTCATGGTCACCCGGCCCTGGCGGTACGCGGTATCGTCGCCCTGCCGCAGCGCCACCCAGGCGTGGGCGAACTCGTGCGCGGTCAGCGACAGCAGCAGGATGGGAAGAGCAAGAAGAACGCGCTCGAGGTTGAATTCCATGCGCGCAAGCTACGCGTGGCCTGAGAAGTTGTCAAAACGGCGCAGCTGCGGGGTTGACAGATGGGGCTCGCGGGCATAATGTTGGGGCTTCCTGTTTTCTGGACAGCTACGAAACCTTTCGGTCGCCGGGCGGCGCCGATTCCGTTGGAGGAGAGCCTTGCCGAACGTCAAGTCCGCCGAGAAGCGGATGCGGACCAACGAGGTCCGCGCCGAGCGCAACCGTCAGTTCCGTTCGCGTCTGCGCACCGCGCTGAAGAAGGTGCGTTCCGCGACGAGCGCCGATGACGCGACTCCCGCGTTCCGCGAGGCCGCTTCGCTGCTGGACCGCGCTGCCCGCAAGCGCATCATCCATCCGAACAAGGCCGCGCGCGCCAAGAGCCGCCTGAGCGCCCGGATCGCCGCCATCGCGGCCTGATCCACGCACTTTCGGAGCACCGATACCCCGCCGACCCACAGGTCGGCGGGGTTTTCGCGTCTCCGTGGACCCGCCCTCGCCCGCAGACCGACAGCCTGCCATCCAGACGGCCAATCGCATCACAACAACCGTCGCACCGGCAATCTTTCATCCAGAGGCCCAGGCGCGCCGCACTCGCCCGCACACCGGCAGCCTGTCATCCACACGTCCAGCCGCACCGCACTCGCCCGCACACCGACAGCCTGTCGTCGAGGGGCGGAAGCGCACCAAACCAGCCCGCACACCAGCAGCCTGTCATCCAGAGGCCCAAGCGCACCGCACTCGCCCGCACACGATCCTTTGCGGGCCGAAGGATCTAGCCTGAGCCGCCACTGAACCTGGGCGCGGCAGCGGCACGGAAGCCCGGTGCTCGGATTCCACTGTAGGTGCGCGCCCGAGCCTGCACGGGCGAATGAATTCGCGGCAACAACCACACGATGTCCACCTTCGTGGACTGGCTTGCTATCGTGCTCCGTCGGCGTCGTGGCGCGACCTCGCCAGAGCAAAGAAGCCCGCCGGATTCGGCGGGCTTCTTCACTTTCGCACTTTCGCACTTTCGCACTTTCGCACTTTCGCACTCACGCACTTCGCACTTCGCACTTCGCACTTTCGCACTTTCGCACTTTCGCACTTTCGCACTTTCGCACTCACGCACTACAACTCCGACCCGCAGATCTCGCAGTACCACGAGTGCGGCTCGTTTATGGCCCCGCACTCCTTGCACAGCAGCGGCTCGGCTCGGCCTCCAGGGCCCGCGGCGGCGGGAGCGGGCGGCGGCGTGGCCGCGGGAGGCGCCGGCGTGGCGGCTCCGGCGATGGAGACCGGCGGGGCGCCGATGGCGCGATCCAGCTCTTCGAGGAACGCCAGGTCGTCCGCGCCCAGGTCGCCCGTCGCGGGCTCGGGCGTGCGGGCCGACTCCTCGATGTCGCGCAGGAAGTCCAGCCCCGCATCCTCCTCCACCGCGGGCGCGGGCGGGGTCCACGTCTTTGCGGCCTCGTCGATCCCCTCCAGCCAGGGCAGCTCCTCTTCCACGTCGGCCGTTTCCTGCGGCGGGCCGAACTCCGCGCCGAACGGATCCCACTCGTCCGCGCCGGCGGTGTCCGCGGAGGCGGTAGCGTCCGCGGCCGCGAGCGGCTCGTCCGCCGGGGCCAGCGACTCCGGCGAGACCGGCGCTGCATCCGCCTCCGGGAACGACGGCTCCCAGTCGTCCTCCACCTCCGCGGGCGCCGGCGGGGGCGCGGCTGCGGGAGGCACCGGAGCCGCGTCGGGCGCGGCGGCGGTGGGCGGAGCCGGGGTGGCCGCGGCGGTCGGAGCCGGAGCGGAAGCGCGGGTTGCGGCGCCCGCTATGTCGGCGGCCAGGGCCTGCAGGCGCTCCACCTCGCCGCGGGCGTGCACCAGCGCCTCCTCGGCGAGGGCCACGGCCTGCTCCAGCTCCGGCCGCTGCCGGTTCCACGCGGCCTCGTCCAGCTCGCCGATCAGGTGGCGCAGCTGCACCTCGTCCATGATGTCGGCCGCGTGGGCGCGCTGCTGCTCGGCCGCGTCCAGCGCGCCTCGCTGCGCCTGCAGGTCGGCCTCGATCTCGTCGCGGTGCGTCGCCAGGTCTTCGTTGACGCGGCGCAGGCGGTCGGCGTAGTCGGCGCGCACGCGCTCGGTCGCGCGGCTGGATGCCTGCGGCGCCACCTCGTCCAGGCGTGCGATCCACTGGTTCAGCTGCTCGCGCTGCTGGATCAGCTGCAGCACCGGCGAACCGGCGATGGGGTTCTGTTGGCTCATCTCGTGGTTTCCGTCCGTTGCGTCAGCCGCGGAACATGTCGAGCATCACGTCCTTCACGAACGCCTGGGGCGAAACGGGCTCCAGCACCGCCGGGGGCGGCGCGTCGGCCAGGGGCTCGGGCGGGCGGTACAGGGCGCGCTCCAGGTGCCGGTCGAAGCCTGTCCACGCACCGGGCTCCAGCGCCGACACCATCGCCATCCCCGAGTTCATCTTGGCGTCCAGCTCGTCGGCCGCGTGAAGGATGATGGCCTCGAGCGTCATGGGAATCTTGGGGCTGGCCCACTCCAGCTTGCCCTGGTGGCTCGCGATCAGGTGCTGCAGGTGAAGCAGCTGGTCGGGCCGGAAGCCGGGAATGCTTTCGGCCTCGCGCGTCACCATCTGCAGCCCCAGCAGGATGTGCCCCAGCAGCTGCCCCTCGTCCGTATACGAAAAGGTGCGGCGCGCCGCCAGCTCCTTCACCTTGCCGACGTCGTGCAGCAGCGCGGCGGCCACCAGCAGGTCGCGGTCCAGCGCGGCGCCCTGCTCGCGGTAGTGCGCGCACATCCGGTCCGCCGCCCTGGCGACGGAGAGCGAGTGCTCCAGCAGGCCGCCCAGGTACGCGTGGTGGTTGCGCTTGGCGGCGGGATGGATGCGGAAGGTGCGGCCCAGCGGCGTCTTGCCGCCCACGCAGCGCGCCAGGAGCGTCCGCAGGGGAGGATCGCTGACGGTGGCGATCAGCGCGTCCAGCTCCCGGCACATCTGCCCGCGGTCGCGCGGGGACGCGGGCAGGAACATCGCCAGGTCGTCGTCCGACACCTCCAGCGGCTCGATGAAGCTGATGGTCAGCTGAAGCTTTTCGCGGTAGCTGCCCACGCGGGCGCGGACGCCCACCACGTCGTCGGCCGCGACCAGGCGGTCGCAGCGCTCGGCGTCGTCCCACATCATGGCGGCCACGCTGCCGGAGGCGTCGCCCAGCACGAACTCCAGGAACGGCTTGCCTGCCTTGGTTTCGCGCCGGTTCTTCTCGTGCACCACGTAGCACGCGATCACCTCGCGCCCGTCGTCACGCAGGTCGCATACGCGCGGCCACGGGTACGCCGGCCCGCAGAACGCGCGCGGGTCTACGCGCGGGGGCAGGAACGGCCTGGGCACCACTTCCCTCATCCCTGCTTTCCTTCCAGCTGCCAGGCGGTTTTGCCGCCCACGATGGTCATCACCGCCCGGCAGCGCAGCTGGCGCCCTCCGAACGGCGTGTTGCGGCTCATGGACAGGAACGTCTTCGGATCCACCGTCCACTCGATGCGGGGATCCAGGATCGTCACGTCCGCCAGGCTGCCCGCAGCCAGCGATCCCAGCCCCGCCAGCGACATCGACCGCGCCGGCGCGCAGCTCATCCGCTCGATCAGCGTGGCCAGGTCCATCAGCCCGGTCTCCACCAGCTCGGTGTAGCTCAGGCCGAGCGCAGTCTCCAGCCCCACGATGCCGTTGGGAGCGTCCTCGAAGGCCTGCTCCTTTTCGTCGTAGTGGTGGGGCGCGTGGTCCGTGGCGATCACGCACAGCGTTCCGTCCGCCACGCCCTGCCGCACCGCGTCGCGGTCCGCGGCCGAGCGCAGGGGCGGGTTCATCTTGGCGTCGGTGCGGTACGCCTCCACCGCCGCGTCCGTCAGCGTGAAGTGGTGGGGCGTACCTTCCGCCGTCACCCGGACCCCGCGCGCCTTGGCCTCGCGGATCAGCTCCACCCCGCGGCGGGTGGAAACGTGCTGCACGTGAAGCCGCCCGCCGGTGAGCTCAGCCAGCATCAGGT
>NZ_DATBNB010000576.1 GCF_036554565.1 Longimicrobium sp.
CAGGGGAGTGGACTTTGACACGATGATCGCGAGCTACCTGCTGGAGCCGGGGCGCCGCGAGCACGGGCTGGATTCCATCGCCCTCCAGCACCTTGACCACAAGACCATCTCGTACGAGGAGGTGACGGGGAAGGGCAAGGCGCAGATCCCCTTCGCCGAGGTGGAGCTGGAGAACGCCTGCACCTACGCCGCCGAGGACGCCGACATCGCGCTGCGCCTGGCGGAAAAGTTCGGGCCGGAGATGGAGGCGCTGCACCTGGACCGGCTGTTCCGCGAGGTGGAGATGCCGCTGGTGCACGTGCTGGCGGAGATGGAGTGGAACGGAATCCGGATCGACGAGCCGTTCTTCGCCCGGATGGGCGAGGAGCTGAGGACGCAGCAGAGCCGGGTTGAGCGCGAGATCTACGCCGAGGCGGGCACCGAGTTCAACATCGGCAGCACGCCGCAGCTGCGGGAGATTCTGTTCGGCAAGCTGGGGCTGCCCGTCATCAAGAAGACCAAGACGGGCGCCTCCACCGACGTGGACGTGCTGCAGGCGCTGGCCGCGCAGGGCCACACCCTGCCCACGCTGCTGATGCAGTACCGGCAGATCGACAAGCTGCGCGGCACGTACGTCGACGCGCTTCCGCGGATGGTGAACCCGAACACGGGGCGCATCCACACGTCGTTCAACCAGACGGTCGCGGCGACGGGCCGACTCTCGTCCACTGACCCCAACCTGCAGAACATCCCCATCCGCACGGAGATGGGCGCCGAGATCCGCCGCGGCTTCATCCCGGCGGAGGGGCACGTGTTCGTCTCGGCGGACTACTCGCAGATCGAGCTGCGCATCCTGGCGCACTACTCGGGCGACGAGGCGTTCGTCACCGCCTTCCGCGCCGGCGCCGACATCCACCGGCAGACGGCCGCGCTGATCTTCGACGTGGCGCCCGACGCGGTGACCAAGGAGATGCGCGACCGGGCCAAGACGGTGAACTTCGGCATCATCTACGGGCAGGGGCCGTTCTCGCTGGGGCAGCAGCTGGGCATCCCACAGTCGGAGGCCAAGGCGTTCATCGAGCAGTACTTCGAGCGCTTCCCCGGCGTCCGCCGCTACCTGGACGAGCAGATCGAACTGGCGAAGAGCCGCGGCTACGTGGAAACGCTCACCGGGCGGCGGCGCTACATCCCCGAGCTGAAGTCAAAGAACTGGAACATCCGCGCGTTCGGCGAGCGGGCGGCGACGAACGCGCCGATCCAGGGCTCGTCCGCGGACCTGATCAAGATCGCCATGATCCGCATCCAGGACGACCTGGCCGCCGGCGTGGTGCCCGCGAAGATGCTGCTGCAGGTGCACGACGAACTTCTGTTCGAGACGCCCATCGGCAGCGAGGACGCGGTGCGCGAGTTCGTCCGCGAGCGGATGGAGGGCGCGGCCACGCTGAACGTGCCGCTGAAGGTGGAGGGCGGGGTGGGGACGAACTGGCTGGAGACGAAGTGAGAGTGCGTGAGTGCGTGAGTGCGTGAGTGCGAAAGTGCGAAAGTGCGAAATCGAAGTGCATCGATTCTGGGGTGGCGGTGTACATCGCAGATTCCCGGGTTTCTCCGCTCCAGATCCTGAGCCGGCATGCTGAACGCCGTTCCCGTTGACGCTCCCGAGGTTGAGCTCGGTCTGCTGGACGACCTGATCGCGCAGGTGGAGACGGCGTTCCGCGGCAAGCGCGAAACGGTGCGCCTGTCGCTGGCGGCGCTGCTGGCCCGCGGGCACCTGCTGTTCGAGGACATCCCCGGCGTGGGCAAGACCACGCTGGCCCGCGCGCTGACCGCCGCGCTGGGGCTGGAGTTCCGCCGCATCCAGTTCACCAGCGACCTGCTGCCCAGCGACGTCCTGGGCGTCTCCGTCTACAATCCGCGCACGCACGAGTTCGAGACGCGGCCGGGGCCCATCTTCACCAACGTGGTGCTGGCGGACGAGATCAACCGCGCGCCGCCGCGGACGCAGAGCGGGCTGCTGGAGGCCATGCAGGAGGGCCGCGTAACCATCGACGAGCGCAGCTACGACCTGGCGCGCCCGTTCCTGGTGATGGCGACGCAGAACCCGCTGGAGCAGCACGGCACGTATCCGCTGCCGGAGAGCCAGCTGGACCGCTTCATGATGCGCCTGTCGATCGGCTATCCCGACGCGGACGAGGAGCGCAACGTGGTCCTGCAGTCCGCGGGCACGCACGACGCGGTGGACCGCATCCGCCCCGTGCTGAACGCTGAATCCGTGATCGCGCTGCAGGAGCGGGTGGATTCGGTGCACGCCGACGCGTCCATCGTGGACTACCTGATGTCGGTGGTGCAGGCCACGCGCGCCGAGCCGCGTTTCCGCGCGGGCGCCAGCACCCGCGGCGCCATCGCGCTGCTGCGGGCCGCGCGGGGATACGCGCTGGTGGATGGCCGCGAGTTCCTGGTGCCCGACGACGTGCGCCGCCTGGCGGTGCCCGTGCTGGCGCACCGCCTGCTCCCGGCCGGCGCCTCTGCCGCGACGGGCGAGGCGTACCAGGAAGCCGTAGGCGTGTTGGACGACGTGATCGCCCGCATCCCGATGCCGGTGTAAAGGCGCCGGTCCGAAGCAGACACCGCAGCCTGTCATCCAGAGGCCCAGGCGAACGACACTGGCCCGCAGCACAATCATCGCGGGCCGAAGGATCTAGCCGCGGCCACGTACAAGCCAAGGCGCGGCAGCGGTCGCGGAGGCGTTGGCCTCGGCTGCCGTGGGGCCCTCACCCGGCCGCGCTGACACGCGTGCCACCCTCTCCCGCAAGCGGGAGAGGGTATTCTCCAGGATTGGGTGCATCGGATTTGGTTCGGTGCGCGGGCCGGGCGCCCCCCATCCCCAGCCCTTCCCCCGCAAACTGCGCGGGGGAAGGGAGCTAGTCTGGCGCGCTTCCGCAGCCGCGGGTGCAGTTCAGGTCTCCCCCTCCCCTGCGCAGCGGGGGAAGGGGGCCGGGGGGAGGGGGCTCCCAGAGGCATTCACCGGCACCCAGCCGAAGCGCCCTCGAAGTTCCCCCCTCTCCCGGCGCAGTTTGCCGGGGGAGGGGCCGGGGGAGGGCCCCGCCCGAGGCATGCGCCCAAGTTCTCTTGCTGTTTCCACGCGTGAAAATCCCAATTCCCAAGTCGCTCGCCCACGTTCGCACCCGCGTCCGCCGCTGGCTGAAGCCGCCGCGGCGGCTTCATTTTTCACGCGGCGGGTGGTTTTTCACCGGCGGCTCGGTGATGCTGGGCTTCGCCGCCGTCGGCACCGGCAACAACCTCCTCTTCCTGCTGCTGGGCGGCATGCTGGGCTTCATCACCCTCAGCGGCTTCCTTTCCGAGCAGATGGTGCGGAACCTGGAGGTGCGCCGCCGCGTGGCCCGCGCCACCGCCGGCTCGCCCGCGCGCATCGTCTACGAGATCCGCAACGGCAACCGCCGGCTCTCCGCCTATTCCATCGAAGCCGGCGAGGACGGACACGAGACGCGCGGCTGGGTGGCGGCCATCGCGCCGGGCGCCCACGGCTTCGCCCGCGCCGAACACACCTGGGAGCGCCGCGGCGTGTATCCGCTGGAAACCATCGTGCTTTCCACCACCTTTCCTTTCGGCCTGTTCGTCAAGGAACGCGACCGCGACGTACCGGGCGAGGCGGTGGTCTGGCCGCGCGTGGACCGGCCCGTGCGCGAGCCGCGTCCCTCGGGCGAGCGCGTGCGCCAGGCCGGCGAGGCGTACGCGGGCTCGGCCGGGGCGCGCGGCGAGTACCGGGGGTTGCGGCCGTACCGCCCCGGCGACGACCCGCGCGACGTGCACTGGCGCACTACGGCGCGCGTGGGGCACCCCGTGGTCCGCGAGTACGAGCGCGACCGCTCCCGCGCGCTCTGGCTATGCCTGGACCTGCGCGCGCCCGACGGTGACCTGGCCGAGGATGCGGTCGAGATCGCCGCCGCCGTGGCCTCCGCGGCCCTGAAGCGCGGCGAGGCGTTCGGCCTGGCGACGCAGGATGCGCGCGTGCGGCCGGCGGGCGGGGCCGCGCAGATGGAGCGCGTGCTCGACCTGCTGGCCCGCG
>NZ_DATBNB010000577.1 GCF_036554565.1 Longimicrobium sp.
CAGCACATCCCTTGCGGGCCGAAGGATCTAACCATGGACACGTACAAGCCAGGGCGCGGCAGCGGTCACCGAAGCCTGGGCCTCGGCTGCCGTGGGGCCCTCACCCGGCCGCGCTGACACGCGTGCGACCCACTCCCGCAAGCGGGAGAGGGTGTACACTTCGGACTTTGGTGCGACCGGGCTCGCCCGGTGCTCGGGCAGGCGCCCCCCATCCCCAACCCTTCCCCCGCAAACTGCCGCGGGGGAAGGGAGCCAGTGTGGCGCACGGGGCCAGCCGGAGCGAGATTCAGGTCTCCCCCTCCCCTGCGCAGCGGGGGAAGGGGGCCGGGGCGAGGGGGCTCCCAGAGGCATGCACCGGCACTCCGTCGAACCCGCCCGAAGTTCCCCCCTCTCCCGGCGTAGTTTGCCGGGGGAGGGGCCGGGGGAGGGGCCCGCACTTGTCCAACTCCGCACCGCCCGGCATCTTCCCGCCAGGCCCGGCACCCTGCCATGCGAGCGCGCACACCCGCGCCCCTCACCTTCCCGGGCAGCCATTCAGGAGCTCTGATGCGGCAGATGAACACCGTCGTTCCGCTGCGCACTGTGGAGCGCGACACCATTCCCAAGATCTTCTTCGGGGGCGTCGACCGGCACGGGCGCGACGCGGCGATGATGTACAAGGCGGCGGGGCAGTGGCACGCGCTCTCCGACGCCGAGGTGGAGCGGCGGGTGACCGCGCTCGCCGTGGCGCTCTCGGCGGCAGGGGTGGCTTCCGCCGACCGCGTGGTGGTGCTGGCGGAGAACCGGCCGGAGTGGGCCATCTGCGACTACGCCATCACCGGCCTGGGCGCCATCACCGTCCCCGTCTACCCGACGCTTCCCGCCAACCAGGTGCAATACATCGTCGCGGACTGCGGCGCGAAGGTGGTGTTCGTCTCCAATGCCGCCCAGGCGGCCAAGATCCGCGAGTTCCGGGTGCAGCTTCCGGAAGTGGAGCGACTGGTTGCGTTCGAGGGCGCCGCGGACGGTGTGGAGTCGTTCGCGGACTGGCTGGCCGAGGGCGAGCGCGAACTGGCCGCCGGGCGGTACACGGGCTTCCGCCAGCGCGCGCTCTCGGTGCCGCGCGAGCAGGTGGCCACCCTCATCTATACCTCGGGCACCACGGGCAACCCCAAGGGCGTGATGCTCACGCATTCCAACCTGGCGGCGAACCTCGCGGCCTGCCTGCAGCACGGGATGACGGAGATCATCCGCCCGGGCGACGTCACCCTCTCGTTCCTGCCGCTTTCGCACGTCTTCGAGCGGATGGTGGACTACCTGTACTGGGACGTGGGCACCACCATCGCCTACACGCAGGTGGAAAAGGTGGCCGACCACCTGGCCGAGACGCGCCCGATGGTAACGGTTTCGGTGCCCCGGCTCTTCGACAAGATCTACAGCAAGGCCATCGGGGCGGAGGGGTTCAAGGCACGGGTCGTCGCCTGGGCCCGGGGCGTCGGAAGCCGGGTGGCTGCGCTGCGCGAGGAGGGGCGTGAGCCGTCGGGGCTGCTGGCCGTGCAGAACCGGGTGGCGGACCGGCTGGTGTTCAGCAAGCTGCGGGAGCGCACGGGGGGCCGGGTGCGCGCCTTCGTCTCCGGCGGGGCGCCGCTGTCGCCGGAGGTCGCGCGCTTCTTCCTGGGCGTGGGCCTGCCCGTGTACGAGGGATACGGGCTGACGGAAACGTCGCCGGTGATCGCGGTCAACGCGCCGGGGAAGATGCGGATGGGCACCGTGGGTCAGCCGGTGCCGGGGGTGGAGCTGGCCATCGAGCCATCCACGGGCGAAATCCTCACCCGCGGCCCGCACGTGATGCGGGGCTACTGGAACGATCCGGATTGCACGCACGATGCTATCGACGCCGAGGGCTGGTTCCACACCGGCGACATCGGCACGCTCGACGACGGCTACATCCGCATCACCGACCGCAAGA
>NZ_DATBNB010000578.1 GCF_036554565.1 Longimicrobium sp.
CTCGCCGTGCGGGAACGGGATCACGCCCCCGGAACCCGGACCACCACCGACCCCACGCATGGCCGACGAACCCCTCTGGATGGTGCAGGACCAGGCACGGCGCCTGGCCGAGCTGACGGCGGACGAGGCGGCGCTCAAGGAGGCGCCGCTTCGCCACGACGTGCGCTCGCTCGGCATGCTGCTGGGCAACGTGATCCGCGAGCAGGAGGGTGACGAGCTGTACGCGGCCGTCGAGGAGCTGCGCCACCTGGCGATGCGGCACCGCGAGGCCGAGGACACGGAGGGCGCATCCCCCGAAGCCCCGGTGGACGAGGCGATGCGCCGCGCCGAGCAGGTGGTGGACGGAATGCCGGTGGATTCCGCCTACCGGCTGACCAGGGCGTTCTCCATCTACTTCGAGCTCACCAACCTGGCCGAGACCAACCACCGCAAGCGCCGCCGCCGAGCCACGGCCCTGCACGCCGACCAGGCGCCGCAGCCGGGCACCTTCCACGGCACCCTTCTGCGCCTGCGCGACGCCGGCCTCGATGCCCAGGCGGTGCTGCGCCACCTGGCCCGCGTCCGCGTGATCCCCGTCTTCACCGCGCACCCCACGGAGGTGTCGCGGCGCACGGTGCTCTTCAAGCGCCGCCGCATCGCCGAGGCGCTGGAGCAGCTGGACCGCCTGCCGATGACCGACGCCGAGGCCGCCGGGCACGAGGCCGCCATCGCCGCCGAGATCACCGCGATCTGGCAGACGGACGAGGTGCGCCGCCGCCAGCCGTCGGTCATCGACGAAGCGAAAATGGGGCTGGACTACTACCCCGGCGTGCTGATCCCCACGCTGCCGGCGCTGTACTTCGAGATGGCCGACGCCTTCCGCCGCGCCTTCGGCCAGGAGCTGTCCCCGCGCGAGCTGCCACAGGTGCTACGCTTCGGGTCATGGATCGGCGGGGACCGCGACGGGAACCCGTTCGTGACGCCCGACGTGACACGAAAGGTCCTGCGCCTGGCCCGCGAGGCCATCCTGGACTACTACGTCACCGACCTGGAGGCGCTGACGGAGCGGCTGAGCGCCTCCACCCACCAGGTACCCGTCACGCCCGAGCTGGCCGGAGCGCTCGAGCGGTACACCCGGACCATCCCGTCGCTGGATCCCACGCCGGAGGCGCGCTCCACGACGGAGACGTATCGCCGCTTCCTGGGCTACGTGGGGTGGCGGCTGCGGGCGGCGCGTGACGAGCCGGGGAACCCCCACGCCTATCCCGACGCGGGCGCGTTCGCCGCGGACCTGCGCCTGGTGCGCGAAAGCCTGGTCCGGAACCGGGGCGAGCGCCCGGCGCGCCTTCTCCTCGGCCCGCTGCTGCGCAAGGTGGAGACGTTCGGCTTTCACCTTCACACGCTCGACATCCGCCAGCACGCGCGCTTTCACGAGCGCGCCATGGCCGAGCTCTTCGCCGGGGCGGGGGAGGGCGCTGCGCCCCTTCCGCCTCCCCCATCCGAAGAGACCATGCAGCTGCTGGAAACCTTCCGCGTGGTCGCCGAGCTGAAGCGCACCTATCCCGCGGAAGCCGTGCAGACGTACGTCATCAGCGGCGCGCGCTCGGTGGAAGACGTGCTGGCCGTCGTGCGCCTTGCCCAGACGAGCGGCGTGGCGGTGGCGGGAAGTGACGGCGACCCCGGGCTGATGCCGGTGCCGCTCTTCGAATCCATCGAGGACCTGCGCAACGCGCCGGAGGTGTGCCGGGCGCTGTGGACGCGAGAGGACTACGGGCGGCTGCTGGACTCGTGGGGGCGCCGCCAGGAGGTGATGCTGGGCTACTCCGACAGCAACAAGGACGGGGGAATGCTCACCAGCACCTGGGAGATCTACAAGGCGCACCGCGAGCTTCACCGGGTGGCGCGCGAGTGCGGCGTCACCCTGCGCCTCTTTCACGGCCGCGGCGGGACGGTGGGGCGCGGCGGCGGGCCCACGCACCGCGCCATCACCTCGCAGCCGGCGGGCGCCTTCGATGGCGAGATCAAGATCACCGAGCAGGGCGAGGTGCTCAACTGGAAGTACAGCGACCCCGTCCTGGCCGAGCGCAGCCTGGAGCTGATGGTGGCCGCGTCGCTGGACGCGCTCGCGCGGACGGACGCTCCCGAGCCGGCGCAGGAGGAGCGCTGGGAGCGGGCCATGGAAGAGATGTCGGGCGAGGCGTTCGGCTTTTACCGCGAAAAGATCGCGGAGAACCCCGACATCCTCGTCTACTTTCAACAGGGCACGCCCGTTGGCGAACTGGAGCACGCGCGCATCGGCTCGCGGCCGGCGCGGCGGGGCGAGACGCGCGGGCTCGACGACCTGCGCGCCATCCCCTGGGTGTTCGGGTGGATGCAGAGCCGCCACGTGCTTCCCGCGTGGTTCGGCGTGGGGTACGCGATGGAGCGGTACGCGGCGCGCGGGGCAGGGGAGGAGGCGCTGCTGCGGGAGATGATGGGGGCCTTCCCGCTCTTCGAGGACCTGATCCGCAACGTGGAGATGGGGATGGCCAAGGCCGACTTTCCCATCGCCCGCCGCTACGCCGAGCTGGTGCCTGACGAGGCGTTGCGCGAGCGTGTGTTCGGGATGCTGGTGGAGGAGTTCGAGCGGACGCGGCGGGTGGTGCTGGGGATCACCGGGCAGGAGCGGCTGCTGGAAACCAACCCGGTGCTGGCGCGGTCCATCCGCCTGCGGAATCCGTACGTGGACCCGTTGAGCCTGATCCAGGTGAGCCTCCTGCGCCGCAAGCGCGCCGGCGAGGAGGGCGACGACCTGAACTACGCCCTGGCCGCCACCATCAACGGCATCTCCGCGGGCCTGCGCAACACGGGCTGAACTGGAACGACCGCATCACGCAGAGGGCGCAGAGAAAACGGAGAGGACGCAGAGGGCTCGATGAGTTCCTCTGCGTCCTCTCTTTTCTACCTGCGGGTGCGTCCGGATTCAGCGATTCACGCGGCCGGGGACCCCTTGCAGAAGGCGATCCAGTCGGTCACCGTGGCGTCGGAGATCTGTCCGTAGCCG
>NZ_DATBNB010000579.1 GCF_036554565.1 Longimicrobium sp.
TGGCGGGCGCGCTGCTGGCCGCCGCGCCCCGCGTGGTTCCCGTCCGCGAGTACCCGTGCGCCTTCTGGGCCGATGCCAGCGGCATGGCGGGGCTGGGCGGCGACGCGGCCGTCGCGCGGCGCCTGGCCCAGGCGGCGCGCCAGGCGGGCTGGGAGGCGCGCGTGGGCATCGCCGGCTCGTGCATCGCCGCGGCGGCCGCCACGCGCGAGCGGCGCCACGAGGTGCGCATCGTTCCGCCCGGCGGCGAGGCCGGCTACCTGCGCCGCCGCTCGCTCTCGCTGCTGCCCATCACCCCCGACCTGCGGCAGTCGTTCTACCTGCTGGGACTGCGCACCTGCGGTGACCTGTGCGCGCTGGTGGCGGCCGACGTGGAGCTTCGCTTCGGCGCGGAGGGGCTGCGCGCCTGGCGCCTGGCGGGCGGCGACGACGCGCGCTGGCCCTTTCGCCCCCCCGAGCCGGGGATGGCCAGCGCCGAGGCGGAGTTCGAGCCGCCGGTGGACTCGTCCGAGCCGCTGCGCTTCGTGCTGCAGGGGCTGATCGGGCAGGTGGCGGCGCAGCTGGCCCGGCGGCAGCGCATTCCCGCGCGGCTGCGGCTGACGCTGCGCGTGCCCGACGCGGCGGAAGATGCGAGGGAAGTGCGCCCCGCCCGCCCCACGGCCGACGTGCGCGTCCTGGCCGACCTGTGCCGCCGGGCCATCGACCAGCGCCCCCTGGCCGGCCCGGTGAGCGGCATCGCGCTGCTGGCGGAAGAGGAGGGTGCCGCCCGCGCCGACCAGCTGGACGCCTTCCAGGCCCCCGCGCCCGATCCGGGCGCGCTGCACGCGGCGCTCCTTCCCGTGTTCGCGCGCTGGGGCGCCGGCGCGCTCAGCCAGGCCGTGCTGCACGGCGCCCACCTGCCGGGCGAGAACGCCGCCTGGGTGGCGCGCGGCAGCGACGGCATCGAGCCCTTCGCCGGGGCGCGTCCCCGGGCCGAGCCCGCCGCGCGCGAGGAGGCGATCGGCTTCCGCAACACCCTGCCGCTCTGCTTTCGGCGTCTTCCCGAACCCCTTGACATCGGCGTTCGCGAAGACCCGGAACGCCGCCCCGTACAGGTGGACATTCCTGCGGGGCAAAATGCATTGCCGGGCGTGGGGATGGAGGGTTTTCCACCCCGATTGTGGAAAACTGTTGTCCAAGGTCCGGAGAGGATTTCGGGGGGGTGGTGGGCCCAGGGAGAGGCGCGCGAGTACTGGCGGGTGGAGTCTTCCGAGGGGTGGCTTGGGTTGATCTACCGGGATGCCGTTACCGCTTCGTGGCACCTGGAAGGGTGGTACGACTGAGGCGGCTGGGGTGGGGACCACGATGGCGCGATGCGCGCGGATTTCGAGGTAAGTCGTTGTGAATGCTGGAGATTACGTCGAGCTGCATTGTCACAGCGCCTTCTCGCTGTGTGACGGATCGTCCACGCCGGAACAGCTGGCGGCGCGGGCGGCCGAGCTGGGCTACACGCATCTGTCTCTGACGGATCACGACGATCTGGGGGGCGCAGTACGCTTCTCGAAAGCGTGCAGGGACACGGGGATCACCCCCCTGCTGGGTGCGGAAGCGACTCTGGATGACGGGTCGCACCTCACCCTGGTTGTGGAAAACCCGGACGGCTGGAGGAGCCTCTGCGCCCTCCTGTCAAGTGCCCGGATGGAGAGCCCGCGCGGCACCCCGTCGCTGCGCTGGGAAACGCTTGCCGCGAGGTCCACCGGGCTGATCGCGCTATCCGGCTGTCCCCGCGGCCGCATCCCCCAGTTGCTGGCCGAAGAGCGCTACGCCCAGGCGCGCGCCAGGGCGGGGGAGATGAAGGAGGTGTTCGGCGACCGCTTCTTCCTGGAGCTGTGGGACCACCGCACGCACCAGGAGGCGTCGCTGTGCGCGGACCTGCGCGACCTGGCGCGCGAAGTGGGGGTGCCGTGGGTGGTCACCCACGACGTGCACTACGCCGATCCCGCCGCGCGCGCCGTGCACGACCTGCTCACCTGCATCCGCCGCGAAACCACGCTCGACGAGGCGCACCGCCGCGGGTGGCTGCGCCCCTCGGCCGAGTGGTGCCTGCAGCCGCCGGCGGAGATGGCGCGCCGCTGGCGCCACGCGCCGGAAGGCATCCGCCGCACCCGCGAGATCGCGGAGCGCTGCGGGGGCTTTCAGCTGCTGGACCTGCCCGCCCCGCATCCCTCCTTTCCCCTGCCGCCCGGCTGGGACTCGGCCGACGCCCTGCTGGAGCACCTGGTGCGCCAGGGGCTGCGCGAGCGGCTGCCGGACGCCTCGGGGCGCCACTGGAGCCAGGTGGAGCACGAGCTGTCCATCATCCGCCAGGTGGGGATGGCCGACCACTTCCTGGTGGTGTGGGACATCTGCCGCTTCGCGCGCGAGTCGGGCATCATGTGCCAGGGCCGCGGCTCGGCGGCCAACTCGCTGGCGTGCTACGCCCTGCGGGTGACGGCCGTGGACCCCGTGGCCAACCAGCTGCTCTTCGAGCGCTTCCTTTCCGTCGAACGTCCCGAGGCGCCGGACATCGACGTGGACTTCGCCGCGCTCGACGACCGCGAGCGCGTGCTGCAGTACGTCTACACCAAGTACGGGCGGGCCCACGCGGCCATGGTGTGCACCCACGTGGAGTACCGCGGCCGCTCGGCCGTGCGCGACGCCATGCGCGTGCTGGGGCTTCCCGTGGCGCAGGCGGACTTCCTCGCGAAGCGGCTGGATGGCTACGCGTCGGCGAAGACGGCGGCGGAGTGGCTGGAGGTGGGCGAGGGCAAGGCGCTGCGGTCCATCGGGCTGGACCCGGCGGAGCCGAAGGCGAAGGCGCTGGTGAAGCTGGTGGGGGGGCTGAACGGGCTGCCGCGGCACCGGGGGATCCACAGCGGCGGCTTCGTGCTGTCGGGCGCGCCGCTGGGCGAGTCGGTGCCCATCGAGCCGGCCTCCATGCCGGGGCGCACGGTGATCCAGTGGGACAAGGACGACTGTGCCGACCGCGCCGTCCCCAAGTTCGACCTGCTGGGGCTGGGGATGCTGAAGCTGCTGGGCGAGTGCATCCGCCTGGTGCGCGAGTGGCGGGGGGTGGAGGTGGACATCGGCCGCCTGCCCATGGACGACCCCGCGGTGTTCGCGCAGATCGGCGCCGCCGACACCATCGGCCTCTTCCAGATCGAGAGCCGCGCGCAGGCCAACTTCCTTCCCCGGCTGAAGCCTACGTGCTTCTACGACGTGGTGATCTCCGTGGGCGCCATCCGGCCCGGGCCCATGCTGGGCGGGCAGGTGAAGGAGATGCTGGCGCGCCGCCGCGGCGAGGTGCCCACGGAGTATCCGCATCCCGACCTGGAAGAGGTGCTGGGGCGCACGCACGGCCTGGCGCTCTTCCAGGAGCAGCTGATGCGGTGCGCCATCGTGGTCAGCGGCTGCTCGCCGGGCGAGGCCGACCGCCTGCGCCGCGCCATGAGCCGCAAGCGCACGCGCGACGAGATGCACCACGCCACCGAGGGCATCCGCGAGGGGATGCGCGCCCGCGGCGTGGACGACCACGCGGCCGACCGGGTGCTGGGATGGCTGGAGGCGTGCGCCAGCTACACCTTTCCCGAAAGCCACGCCATTTCGTTCGCGCTGCTGGCGTACGCGAGCGCCTGGTTGCGGCTGTACTACCCGGCCGAGTACCTGTGCGCCATCCTGAACGCGCAGCCAATGGGCTTCTACCCCGTGTCGACGCTGATCCACGACGCGCGGCAGCACGGGGTGGTGGTGCTGCCGATCGACCTGGCGGTGAGCGGGTGGGACTGCGAACTGGAAAAGTGCGAAAGTACGGAAAGGCAGTGCGAAAGTACTAAGTGCGAAAGTGCGAAAGTGAACGGCAGCGGCGGATCAGCGCCGGAGTCCGCACCGGGCGACTCTCGCACTTTCGCACTTTCGCACTCTCGCACTGCCCCTGCGGTTCGCGTCGGGCTCCGATACGTACGCGGCCTCGGCACCGTGACGGCGCGCCGCCTCCGTGCCGCGGCGCCGTTCACCTCCGTCGCCGACGTGGTGGAGCGGTTTCCGTCGGAGCACGGGCTGCGGGCGCTGGCGGCGGCGGGGGCGTTCCGGTCGTGGATCGAGGGCGGGCCGCGCCAGGCGCTGTGGACGGTCCTGGGCGAGCTGCGGGCACTTCGGAGCGGGGGACCGCTGGCGCCCGCGCCGGAGTCCTCGGCGCGCCTGCCCCAGATGCCGCCCGCCGAGCGGACGCTGATGGCGCACCACGTCACTGGCTTCGACCTGGACGGCCACCCCATGCGCCACCTGCGCGAGCGGCTGGGCGGGCTGGGCGTGGTGGCGCTGGGCGACCTGCGCGGCGAGGGCCGGCGCCACGGCGAGCGCGTCACCGCCGCGGGGGTGGTGATCGTGCGCCAGCGCCCGGGAACGGCCAAGGGCTTCGTGTTCGTGGGGCTGGAGGACGAGACGGGGCGCCTGGACGTGATCATTCCGCCCCAGCTCTACGAAAAGGAACGCGAGATCATCAACGGCAACGGCATCCTGGCCGTGCGCGGAAAGCTGGGCAAGGAGGACGGCGTGACGAACCTGAAGGCGGAGACGTTCTTCGCGCTTACCCTGGACGACGCGCGCGAGATCGTGCGCTCACACGACTATCACTGACGTAAACGCGTGATCCGGGAGCGGCGCAGTCGTCGTGCATCCCTGAGTTACGCGGGGGCAGATCAATCCGCAGCACCTCGGCGGTCGGCCGAACCTGGTCCAGGAGCTTCAATTCGCGCACTCGGCTCACGCGGGAAAGGGTGATGGCTACGTGGGAGCCGCACGTTGCTTCCCGCTTGACGTTCCGAGGCCCGCGGCTTATCTGGAATGGAGCGGATTCGGCCAAGCACTCCGGGCTGTGGTGTTGGCCGGAATGCCGTCCACTGAACAACCAGTCAGGTGGCCACGGGCTCGGTCTCTATGACGGTGCAGACGTTCTACCGGTGCGCGGTGTGGCTGCCCCTCGGCATCCCGGCCCTCGTGGCGACCGCGGTCCATGCTGCCGGCTGGCGTCCGAGCCTTTCGCCCGTCGCGAAGCTCGTTCAACTCCTGCTGATGTCCGGGATCTACGGCGGCCTGCCCTACGCCATGCTGGCGGCGTGGGCGACCTGGTGGATTGACCGGCGCCTCGAACCGGAGATCCGCCGCCGCGCGCTGCAGGCACCGCTCTGGATGGTGGCCGCCTGGCTACCGTTCACCGCGGTGATCGGAGGGCTCTCTGGCCGTGTCGAGATTTTTCTGGGGCTGGCGGGCCTCGGCATTCTTGTAATCCTGCCGCTCGGCTATGCCTATGTCACGCTGGTGTTCCTGCTCCGCCGCTGGTTGGGCCGGGCGGGAGCGCTCTCGTCTTCCCGGGCGGCCACCTAACGTTGTGTTGCAACTCACGCAGCACGTATGGCCGAC
>NZ_DATBNB010000580.1 GCF_036554565.1 Longimicrobium sp.
GTTCCCATGGCGGTGTCCCGGCGCGGGTCGGCCAGGAGGAAACGTCCGATGAAGCTTCTTGTGACGGGCGGTGCGGGGTTCATCGGCTCGGCCGTGGTGCGTCTGGCGGTGTCGCGCGGCCATGAGGTAGTGAACCTCGACGCCCTGACCTATGCGGCGAACCTCGCCAACGTCGCGCAGGTGACGAACTCGCCGCTTTACCGCTTTGAGCACGCCGACCTGCGCGACCGCCCGGCGCTCGACCGCATCTTCGCGGCGCACCGGCCCGACGCGGTGATGCACCTTGCCGCCGAGAGTCACGTGGACCGCTCCATCGACGGCCCCGCCGAGTTCGTGCGCACCAACGTGGTGGGTACCTGCACCCTGCTGGAGGAGGCGCGCCGCTACTGGCGGGAGATGGACGACGAGGCGCGCGCGGGCTTCCGCTTCCTGCACGTGTCGACCGACGAGGTGTTCGGCTCGCTGGGACCCGAGGGGCAGTTCCACGAGGAGACGCCCTACCGCCCCAACTCGCCCTACTCGGCGAGCAAGGCCGGCTCCGACCACCTGGCGCGGGCGTGGCACCACACCTACGGGCTCCCCGTGCTGGTGACCCACTGCTCCAACAACTACGGCCCCTGCCAGTTCCCGGAGAAGCTGATCCCGCTGATGGTGCTCTCCGCGCTACAGGGGCGGCCGCTCCCGGTGTACGGGCGCGGCGAGAACGTGCGCGACTGGCTGTACGTGGAAGACCACGTCGACGCGCTGCT
The DNA here is from genome assembly GCF_036554565.1 of Longimicrobium sp. Lineage (NCBI taxonomy): Bacteria > Pseudomonadati > Gemmatimonadota > Longimicrobiia > Longimicrobiales > Longimicrobiaceae > Longimicrobium > Longimicrobium sp. The sequence goes on from NZ_DATBNB010000580.1 coordinate 750, forward strand.
GGCGGTGCTGGAGCGCGGGCGGGTGGGCGAAACGTACGCCATCGGCGGCGGGTGCGAGCGCCGCAACCTGGACGTGGTGCGCGCCGTCTGCCGCACCCTCGACGAGCTGTGCCCCGACCCCGCCCTGGGAAGCCGCGAGCGGCTGATCCGCTTCGTGGAAGACCGCCCCGGGCACGATCTGCGCTACGCCATCGACGCCGGGAAGATCGCGCGCGAGCTGGGGTGGCGCCCGCGCGAAAGCTTCGAGAGCGGGCTGCGGCGCACGGTGCAGTGGTACCTGGAAAACGCCGCATGGTGCGAACGGGTGCTCTCGGGGGCATACCGCATGGAGCGGCTGGGCGCGGGAGCGGGCGTGTGAAGGGGATCATTCTGGCGGGGGGAAGCGGCACGCGTCTCTACCCCATCACCCAGGCGGTGAGCAAGCAGCTCCTTCCCGTCTACGACAAGCCCATGGTGTACTATCCCCTCAGCACGCTGATGCTGGCGGGGATCCGCGAGGTGCTGGTCATCTCCACCCCGCACGACCTTCCGCTCTTCCGGCGGCTGCTGGGCGACGGCTCGCAGTGGGGAATGCGGCTGGAATACGCCGAGCAGCCGGCCCCCGAGGGGCTGGCGCAGGCGTTCCTGATCGGCCGGGAGTTCGTGGGCGCGGGCCCGGTGTGCCTGGTGCTGGGCGACAACATCTTCTACGGCCGGGGGCTCACCGAGGCGCTGCAGCGCGCGACGGAGCGCGAGTGCGGTGCCACCGTGTTCGGCTACTACGTGCGCGACCCCGAGCGCTACGGGGTGGTGGAGTTCGACGCCGCGGGGCGCGCGGTGAGCATCGAGGAAAAGCCGGAGCGCCCCCGCTCGCAGTACGCCGTCACCGGGCTCTACTTCTACGACAACCGCGTCCTGGAGGTGGCCGCCGCGCTCCGCCCCTCGCCCAGGGGCGAGCTGGAGATCACCGACGTCAACCGGTGGTACCTGGAGCAGGGGGCGCTGAACGTGGAACTGCTGGGACGGGGGATGGCCTGGCTCGACACCGGGACCCACGAGTCGCTGGCGCAGGCCGCCAGCTTCATCCAGACGGTGGAGGAGCGGCAGGGGCTGATGATCGCCTGCCCCGAGGAGATCGCCTTCGGCTGGGGGTGGATCACCCCCGGCGAGCTGCTGCGCCTGGCCGAGCCGCTGGGCAAGACGGCGTACGGGAGCTACCTGCGCTCGCTCGCGGACGGAGGTGCGCCGTGAAGGTGGCCCGGACGCGGATGGAAGGCGTGCTGCTGATCGAGCCCGCCGTGTTTCCCGACGAGCGGGGGCTGTTCATGGAGGCGTGGAGCCGCGAGCGCTACGCCCGGGAGGGGGTCGACGCGGACTTCGTGCAGGACAACGTGTCGCTTTCGCGCCGGCACGTGCTGCGCGGGCTGCACTTTCAGAACCCGGTGCCGCAGGGCAAGCTGGTGAGCGTGCTGCGGGGCGAGGTGTGGGACGTGGTGGTGGACCTGCGCCGCGGCTCCCCCACCTTCGCGGAGTGGGAGGGCTTCACCCTGCGCGAGCAGGGGAGCCAGCTGTACGTTCCGCCCGGCTTCGCGCACGGCTTCGTGGTCACCAGCGACGCCGCGCTCTTCTCCTACAAGTGCACCGCCCCCTACTCGCCGCCCCACGAGCGCAGCCTGCGCTGGAACGATCCCGACGTGGGGATCGCCTGGCCGGTGGATGCACCCGTGCTTTCGGAAAAGGACGCGGCCGCGCCCCTGCTGCGCGACCTTCCCGCCGGGGCGCTCTTCGCGGGCGCGGAGGCCGGGGCCGTGACCGCATGAGCGGCGGCGACACCATCCTGCTCCTGGGGCGGAACGGGCAGGTGGGGTGGGAGCTGCAGCGCGCGCTGGCCCCGCTGGGGCGGGTGGTCGCGCTGGGGCGGGACGAGGCCGACCTCGCCGCGCCCGAGCGGCTGCGCGACGCCGTCCGGCGCCACCGCCCGCGGCTGGTGGTGAACGCCGCCGCCTACACCGCGGTGGACCGGGCGGAAACGGAGCCCGAGCTGGCCTTCGCGGTGAACGCCGCCGCCCCCGGGGTGCTCGCCGAAGAGGCGCGGCGCGCGGGGGCGTTCCTTGTTCACTACTCCACCGACTACGTCTTCGACGGCGCCGGGAGCGCCCCCTACCGCGAGGACGACGCGCCCAACCCGCTCAACGTCTACGGCCGCTCCAAGCTCGCGGGCGAACGGGCGGTGCAGGCGGCGACCGACGACCACCTCATCCTGCGGACCAGCTGGGTGTACGGGGCGCGCGGCGCCAACTTCCTGCGCACCGTGCTGCGGCTGCTGGACGAGCGCGACGAGCTGCGCATCGTGGCGGACCAGGCGGGCGCTCCCACCTGGAGCCGCACCATCGCCGAAACCACCGCGGCGGTGCTGGCCGGCAACGGCCTGGCGTCGCCGCGCAACGCGGGGATCTTTCACCTGGCGGCGGCGGGGCGCACGAGCTGGCACGGCTTCGCGACCGCCATCCGCGACGCCCTCCCCGCGCCGTACCGCCAGAAGCGGATCACCGCCATCCGCACGGACGAGTACCCCACGCCGGCCGCGCGACCGGCGTGGTCGGTGCTCGACACCACCCGGCTGCGCGAAACCTTCGGCGTCGATCTCCCCGAGTGGAACGCCCCGCTCGCCGAGGTGCTGCGGGAGCACGCCTGCCTCCGGGAGGAGGAAATCCCGCGCGGCTAGCGGCGCCGGGATGTGGGCGTCGTCCCGGGAAGGGGGTGCCAGCGGGGGTCGGCGAGGGCCACGCCCCCGTCTCCGGCCGGGACCAGGCGGAAGTCGCGGAACCCGATCCGCTCTTCCGGGTGGGGCGAGCCGTTGTCTCCCAGCGTGGTGGAGGGAGCGGAAACGATCTGCAGGCGCGGGCCCAGCCGGCCGGCATGGTCCGCGTGGCGGTGGCCGTGAAAGACCACGCACGACCGCGGGGGAAGCGCGTCCAGCAGCTCCCCCGCGTTTTCCACCCCCAGGAACAGGCCGGCCAGGTCCGCGCGAGGCTGGCGGAGAAAGGCGCGCAGCCCGCGTGGGGCGATCGCCGGGTGATGGTGCAGGAGCACCACCGCCGGCCGGCCGCCGAAGTGCAAGAGCGCGCGGCGCAGACGCGCGAGCGCGCCAGGGTTCACCCGCCCGAAGCCGTTGTCGAGCACGCTGCGGCCGGGCGCGTTGCTGTCGAGCACGAAGAAGAGCGGGCCCCGCGGCGCCACCTCCACCACCAGGGGGAAGATCGCGTCCCAGACGCGCCGCGTTTCCACCTCGGCCGCCCGCTCGCCCCCGGCGTCGCCGCTCCCCGGGACCATCCCGGCGGCGGCGCGCAGCGCGCCGCCCCGCGCGGCCAGAAAGTCCCGCAGCCGCTGGGGCGGCATCCCGTCCGGAAACACCCAGCTGCGTGCGCCCTGCACCCGGTCCATCGCCGCCATCGCGCGCACGCGGCGGAGCGTGCGTGAGCGTGCGTGCCCCCGCTCCATCACGTCGGCGTCGCGCGGGTCGGGAACGTACAGGTCGTGGTTGCCGGGCACGAGCACGGCGCGAGCGAGCAGCGCCGGCTCCACCTGCGCGAAGAACTGCGCCCACTCCTCGCCGCTCCCCCCGTTCGTCACGTCGCCCGTCACCACGAGCGCATCCACGGCGGCGAGCAGGTCGGCGTGGGCGCGCACCAGGGCGGCGAACCGCGCGTTGGGGCTGGGCCGGCCGTTCATCCGCGGCACCTGCGGGCCGGCCGTCAGGTGCAGGTCGGACCAGTGCGCCACGCGCACCCCCTGGCGTCCGGCCGCGGGGGGCAGGTCCAGCGGCTCCATCCGCGGCCTCCCCGCCGGGCCCAGGCGCCGCCGCACGCCGTCGTACGCGAAGCGCCCGCCCACGGCCAAGGCGCAGGCGCCAAGGTAGCCCCAGCCAACCGCGTGGACCCCGCCGCCCCGCCCCGCGCGCCCGGCGAGGGAGGCGGCGAGGGAAAGGCACCCAAGGACCACGGACATTCGAAGGGCGAGCTGAACGCGGCGCGCCGCCGGCCACCCCGGCTGCGGCGCCAACACCTGCGCCGAGGCGATCCGCGCCCCCCGCGCCACGAAGTACAGCCCGCCGCCGAGGAGGCCGGCGGCCGCCACCCCGCGCGCATCCGCTGCCCATTCGCCCGCCGCCGGCGCGAGCACGGGCGCCAGCGCCGCGACCGCGGCGGCGCCAAGGAGGTACAGCCGCAGCGAGAATACCCCCGCGCGCCCCCGCCGCGTCCCGCCGTCCGCCGCCGGGGCCGGCCCCGGAAAGCAGGGATCGGCGAAGGCACCGTCCGCCGCAGCGCCACCGCCGCCCGCCGGCGCTGCGGGACGGGCGCGGTCACGGCGTGAAAGGGCTCCGGCTCCGTGCGGGGTCATCGGGGGGTCATCAGGACGGAACGGAAGGGAAGGAGATCACACCCTGGCAGATTAAGGGCGGGAAAGGACGCTTGTCAAGCAAAACGGCGGCACGGCGGCCTCCCCGCCCCGGGAAGGCTCGGCGTGCGGCGAAGCCCGGCACGGTGCGCACTTTCCCTCGCGCCGCACGAAGATCGTTGACCCGGCAGGAGCGGCCTTGTAACATACCCGTTGCAGTTTACAATCCGGCGTAATCCGTCTGGTCCGCAATGCCACCCTCGCGGCAAACCGCTCCCCCAGGCTAAACCCATGAACGACACGGTCCTCATCACAGGCGGCGCCGGCTTCATCGGCTCCCACACCGCCGACGCGCTCCTGCGCGAAGGGTACGCGGTGCGCGTGCTGGACACGCTGGACCCGCAGGTGCACGGGCCCGCGCGGGAGCGGCCGGCCTACCTGGACCCCCAGGTGGAGCTCGTCGTGGGCGACGTCCGTGACCCGGACCTGGTGGAGCGGTGCGCGCGCGGGGCCCGCTTCGTCTACCACTTCGCCTCGCTCACCGGCGTCACGCAGTCCATGTACGACGTGCGCAACTACGTGGACGTGAACGTCACGGGCACCGCGGCGCTGTGGGACGTGATCGTCAACCGCCGGCTGGACGTGGAAAAGGTGGTGCTGTCGTCGTCGCGCGCCGTGTACGGCGAGGGCAGCGGGTTCTGCCGCGCCTGCGACCGCGAGGTGCACCCCCTTCCCCGCCAGGCCGCGCAGCTGGAGCGCGGCGACTGGGAGGTGAAGTGCCCGGCCTGCGGCGCCGACGTGCAGGCCGCGCCGGTGCGCGAAGACAAGCCGCCGCAGCCGCTCTCCATCTACGCCGAGACCAAGGTGGCGCAGGAGCGCATCTCCCGCTGCATGGCCGCGGCGCACGGCGTGGGCGTGGCCGTGCTGCGCTACTTCAACGTCTACGGGCCGCGCCAGGCACTGGGAAACCCCTACACGGGCATCGCCCCCACCTTCTGCTCCCGCGTGCGCGCGGGGGAGACGGTGTGCCTGTACGAGGACGGGCGTCCGCTGCGCGACTTCGTGCACGTGAGCGACGTGGTGCAGGCCAACCTGCGTGCCCTGGCCTGGAACGGCGCCGACGGGGCCTTCAACGTGGGCTCGGGCGATCCCCGGACGATCGAGGAGATCGCCCGCGCCATCTGCGCGCGGATGGGGGCGGAGCCGCGGATGGAGGTCACCGGGCAGTACCGCGCGGGCGACATCCGCGGCTGCTACGCCGACCTGGAGGCGTCCCGCCGCGACCTGGGGTACGTCCCCGCCATCCGCCTGGAGCAGGGGATCGCCGACCTGGTGGACTGGGTGCTCCTGCAGGACGGCGTGCAGGGAAAGTACGAGGAGGCGCTCCAGACGCTGGAAAGCAAGGGGCTGGTGCGCCGGGCCGCCGCCGCGGCCCCGGCGCTCGCCTGACCGCGCACCCCTACGCGGCCTGCATCGCCCGGGTGCCGCAGAGCGACCCGACCAGCTGCCGGAAGTTCTCCGCCGCGTCCCAGCCGGCGAGGGAATCGGCCAGCCGGGCCGCCGCCGCGGCGGGGGCCGGGTCGTTTAGCAGGGCGGAGACGGCGCCGCGAACCGCGTTGCGGGTCACGTTGTGGGCCTTGAGCAGGCGGGCCGCGCCCGTGCGCTCCGCCAGCCGGGTGAACATCACCTGGTCGATGTTGGTGGCCACCCCCAGGAACGGCCGCCCCGCCGCCAGGCTCTGCTGCCCGGCCGTGCTCCCCCCGTTGCAGATGACCACGCGGGCCCGGGCGCACGCCTCGTCGCCGGGAAGGTAGGGCGCGGCGAAGACGTTGCCGGGCCACCCGGCCTCGCGGGTCCCCGCCCCCCCGGCCAGCAGCACGTACACCGGCATGGAGGCGAGCGCCTCCAGTACCGTTCCCAGCACGTCCGAGGGGCCGGAGCTCCCCAGCCCCAGGTACACCACGGGCCGGTCGTCCGGCACCCGGTTCCACCAGGCGGGCGGCTCCACGGTGGGCGACCAGTGCACGGGCCCGATGAAGCGGTGGTTGTGCGGAAGCGGGTCCATGGGCACCAGCTCCGGGAGGTCGCAGTACAGGTTCCAGTCGCCGTACACGAACTCGCGGTGCAGCCGGAAGCCCGCGACGCCCTGGCGAAAGCTCAGCCGGGCCACGTTCAGCGGCACCGTGTGCAGCGACGCGTTGAAGGGGAAGAACAGCGAGAACATCCGCTGCGCCACGCCGTCGCTCACCAGCCCCACGAACGGGTGCTCCGCCAGCTCCCAGGAGATCCGCGCGTACGGGCTGTGGTAGGCGTCCACCAGGTTGACCAGCGGCACCCCCGCCAGCGGGCAGCTGATGGAAAGCGACTGGCGCAGGTCTCCCACCACCAGCTCCGGCCGCACCTCGTGGATGAGCGCCAGGTCCTCGCGCACGTACCGCCGCAGGGTGCGCACTCCGAACATGGGGGTGCCGAGCTTGGCTGCCCGCATGAAGCGCTCGCTGGAGATGGAGTCCAGGTGATGGCGCGTCCCCGGCACCGGCGAGATCAGGTCGTCGAAGCGCGGATGGCAGGCGAAGTGGACCTCGTACTCCTCCGGCGGGAGCGCCCGGGCCAGCTGCAGCGGCCGGGTGACGTGCGACAGGGTGCCGGCTTCGGCGAAGAAGAGGATGCGGCGCCGGGCCGCGCGCGGTTCGTTCGACATGATCATCTCACGGGTTGAAAGCAGCGGCGCCACCCCCGGCGCCGTTCATGACGCGGAACTCCCCCACCACCATCGCACTGCCATGCCAGCCACTGAAGCCGCCCCCCGCTACCTGATCCGCAACGCCCTGCTCTACGACGGCGACTGCGAAACCGGCTACACCGCCGACCTGCTGGTGGAGGATGGAAAGATCGCGGCGGTCAGCCGCACGCCCCTTCCCGAGCCCGCGGGCGCCCGGGTGATCGACGCCACGGGCAAGTGGGTGACCCCCGGGTTCATCGACATCCACACCCACTACGACGCCGAGGTGGAGATCAACCCCGGGCTGAGCGAGTCGCTGCGCCACGGGGTGACCACCGTGTCCATGGGGAGCTGCGGCCTCAGCCTGGTGATGGGCACGCCCGACGACCTGGCCGACATGTTCACCCGCGTGGAGGGGATTCCCAGCGACTACGTGAAGGGGCTGCTGCGCGAGGTGAAGGACTGGGACGGGCCCGGCGACTACTGGGCGCACCTGGGCCGCCTGCCCCTGGGGCCCAACCTGGCCTCGTTCGTGGGGCACTCCACCATCCGCGCGGCCGCCATGGGAATGGAGCGCAGCCTGAGCACCGGCAACGAGCCCACCCGCGAAGAGATGGCCCGCATGGACGGGAGCCTGCAGGAGGCGCTGGACGCCGGCTTCCTGGGGCTGTCGCTGAACCTGCTGCACTACGACCGGATGGACGGCGACCGCTACCGCAGCCGCCCCAC
>NZ_DATBNB010000581.1 GCF_036554565.1 Longimicrobium sp.
TTCTCCATGCCGCCGCGCGCCGTGCTGGGGCTGGCGGTGCCCGAGCAGGTGGGCGCCAACATCCAGAACGAGCGCGGCGAGTACGTGTTCCCCGTCTACCGCGGCGAGAACGCCTTTCGCCTTCACACGGAGTACGTGGGCGCCCTGGTGATGGTGCTTCTGGCCCTGGGCGCGTACTACTCGCGGCGGAACCGCTACTGGTGGTTCTTCGCGGGGCTGGGGCTGTTCGCGCTGACGCTGGCCCTGGGCGGCAACACGCCCCTGTACAAGCTCTACTACAACCTGCTTCCCGGGCTCAAGCGGTTCCGCGCGCCCGACCTGGCGTACTACGTCCTGGGCTTTTCGCTGATCTGCATGGCCGCCATCACGCTGGAGCGGCTGGCGGAGCTGCGCGCCGCCCGGGGCCAACGGCGTCCGGGGACGGATGCCACGGACGACGCGGGCGCGGTGCTGTGGATCGGCGCGGGCGTCGTGGCCGTCGCCGTCCTGGGCGCGATGTTCCTGGGCAGCGGCGCGGCGGCGATGGCGGAGGGCACCAGCGGGCTGACGCCGTCGCAGGGGTGGATGAGGTTCGCCCTGTTCGCCGCGGCGGTGGCGGGTACGGTCTGGGCCTGGTGGGAGCGGAAGCTGCCGAGCGTGGCGGCGATGGCGCTGCTGTCGCTGATCACCGTGGCCGACCTGTGGATGATGGGAAAGAAGTTCTTCCAGACGATGGACGCGCCCGAGGTGGCCTACGCCGCGGACGACGTGACCTCGTTCCTGATGCAGCAGCCCAGGCCGTTCCGCTACTGGTCCGTCCCCGGGCAGAGCGCCTGGCCGCGGTTCATCAACCAGCCGATGTGGTTCGGCCTGGAGAGCGCCGCGGGCGAGCACGGCAACCAGCTGCAGAGCTACAACGAGTTCGCCGGGGCCGGCACGCAGACCTACGTGGACTTCCATAACTTCGGCGACCCGCGCTTTCTGGCGGCGGCGAACGTGCGGTACCTGGTGATCTCGGCCCAGGTGCAGGTGCCCTGGCTGCGCGAGGTGTTCCGGGGCGAGCAGGCCATCGTCTACGAGAACGCCCTGGCCCTGCCCCGCGCCTACCTGGCCGAGCGCGTCGTGCCCGTCCGCGGCCCCGAGCAGTCTCTCGCCCTGCTGCAGGACACCACCTGGGACCCTCGCACCACGGCGGTGGTGGAAACCACGGGCGCGCCGCCCGTCGGCGGGGGTCCGCTGCAGGGGAACGCACAGGTGGTGAGCCACGAGCCGGACCGCGTGGTGGTGCGCACGACGGCGAACCGCGCGGCGTTCCTGGTGCTCTCCGACAACTGGTACCCGGACTGGCGGGCCACGGTGGACGGCCGCGAAACGCCGGTGTACAAGACCAATCACACTTTCCGCGGCCTGGTGGTGCCCGCGGGCACCCACACGGTGGAGTTCACCTTCCGCTCCGCCGCGCTGCACACCGGCTTCTCCATCTACCTGGCCTGCCTGGCGCTGCTGGCGGCGTACGGGGCCTGGCTGCTCTTCCGCCACCGCCGCCGCGGCGCCGCGGCCGTGGAGGCGACGGACGCGTGAAGCGCTCGCCGGCCCTGCGCCGGGCCGTCGCGTTCCTCCTGGTCGCCGCCACGGTCTGGTACCTGGCGGCGACCATCCATTCGCACTGGGCCGAGCTTCGCGACTTCGACTGGCGGGCGGACCCCGCCCTGCTGGCGGCGAGCGTCGTGGCGCACGTGCTGGTGCTGGCGTGGGGGGTGTGGGTGTGGAGCCGCGTGCTGCGCCACTTCGAGCATCCGCCGGTGCGGCTGGGGGCGCTGCAGCGCATCTGGTTCCTTTCCAACCTGGCGCGCTACGTTCCCGGCAAGGTCTTCCAGTTCATCGCCGTCGCGCAGCTCAGCAGGTCCGCCGGGCTCTCCGGAGCCGTGCTGCTGACCTCCATGCTGGTGCACACGGGCATGTCGCTGCTGTCGGCCGTGGTCGTCGCGTCGTGGACGGTCACGGGGGGCATCTTCCGCGGCGTGGACCCACTCTGGCCGGCCCTCGCGCTCTCCGCGGGCGCCGTGCTGGCCGTGCACCCGGCCTTCCTCAACCGCCTGCTCTCCGCCATCCCGCGCCTGCTGAAGCGCGACGTGATCCGCTGGAACGGCGGCTGGGGGGACGGGCTGGTGCTGCTGGCGCTTTCGGTGGTGAGCTGGCTGCTGTACGGCGCGGCCTATCACCTGTTCATCGCGTCGCTGATCGACGTGCCGTGGTCGCTGATGCCCGCGCTGACCGGGGTGAACGCGCTCTCGTTCGTGTTCGGCTACGTGTCGCCGCTGCCGGGGGGCGCGGGGCTGCGCGAGGTGTCGATGAAGATGCTGCTGGAGCCGTACATGGCGTCGGGCGTGGCGGCGGTGCTGGCCATCGCGGCGCGCCTGTGGACGATCGCCGCGGAGCTCCTGGGCGGCGCCGCGGCGGTGATGCTGGCCCGCCGCTCGGCCGCGCCGATGCGGGCAGATGCCAGCTCCGGAGACGTGCCGATTCCGCCACAGCCCTGACGGGGCCCCTCCCGCGGCCCCTCCCCCGCCCCGCCGCGCTCGACCTGCGTGCGGAGAGGCGGGGGAACTCGGTCGGGGTTGCCGCCAGGCATCATCTCCCGACAGTAGCGCGCTCCGGAGCCTTGCGGTTACATTTGCCCCCTTTGCCGCACGTGGACCGTCCATCATCGGAACCGCTACATGCTCGACGAGCTGAAGAACAGACTGGGTGAGGAGATCGAGCGCCTGACGCACGAGCTGCAGGTGGTGCTTCCCGAAGCCATCAAGAAGGCCGTGGAGCACGGCGACCTGCGCGAGAACTCAGAGTACAAGGCGGCGCTCGAGCGGCAGCAGTTCATCCAGGCCCGGCTGAACCACCTGACCATGCGCGCCGGCGAGCTGTCGAAGATCGACCTGTCGCAGATTCCCGCCGACCGGGTGGGCTTCGGCTCGCGCGTGACGGTGACGGACATGCGCACGCGCGAGCAGGAGGTGTTCACGCTGGCGTTCGGCGACTTCATCGACAAGGACAACCTGGACAGCGGGCAGATCTCCATGGCCTCGCCGCTGGGGCAGCAGCTGATGGGCAAGAAGAAGGGCGACAAGGTGAGCATCCAGCTTCCCCGCGGCGAGCGCAAGCTGCACGTGAAGGACGTGGTCACCCTGCCCCAGATGCTCGACAAGTCCGAGACGGCCTGAGCCGATCGTTCGGCCTGGAACGCGAAAGCCCCGGCTCGTCGGCCGGGGCTTTCGCGTTCCTGCAGGCTTTCGTTCAGCGAACCCGCTGCACGTTGCCGACGGAGTACCGGGCGCCCGCGTCGTTGGCCAGCGTGCCGATTTCCGCTTCCGTCGGGTAGCCCAGCGACGAGTGGTACTTCACGTCCAGGTACGTCCCCTCGGCCGCCGCCCGGGCGATGTAGCCGAACAACTCCTCGATCGTGGGGATTCCCTGCGCGCTGGCCCCGGTAACCGGGCTGCCGGTCTGCAGATCCGTCACCGCGACCACGCGGTCGTCGCGCACCTCCACCACCACGACATTCGGTGGTGGGCAGAAGCAGGTACGCGCAAAGGTGAAGCGGTAGTCGTCCAGGTTCTGCGACTCCCAGCGGCGGCGCTGGGCGGCAACTTCGCCCTCTTCGTCGCGCGGAAGGAAGAATGGGCGGGCGCACCCGGACAGCGCCAGGGCGAGCAGCAGCGGCGTGAGGATCTTCATCGTCGGGCGGCGGAAAAGGGAGCGGATACCCTCGTTTCTTGCCCCGGAGAACGTGCGACGCGGGTTCGTCCTGACAGTGTTCAGGGATGGCCGATCAGCTGCACCACCCGCGCGACCGCCTCCGCGGTATCGGTGACCACGACGGCGTTGGCCGAGGCGAGGACGGAGATACTGCCCCGCTCGGTCAGCACGTGCTCCAGCGCGGCCGCGATGCTTTCGGCCGGCACGTAGTTCAGCCGGATCGCACGGCTGACCAGGGGCGCGTCCGGCCGCTGCCCCGCGATGCGCACGGCCGAGTCGATGCGCAGGAGCCCCCCGCCGATCTCCTGCACGCCTAAGCCGTAGGCCTCCACGATGGCGCGCAGGGCCACGTCCCACGGCTGGTTCCTCACCTCCGCGGTCACCACTCCGGCCACGTCCGACCCCACCACGATGGACGATCCCGAGAACTCGGCGAAGGCGCGCACCACGTCGCGCATCTCCACGTTCTGGAACGAAGCGGTGATCCGCCGGGCGCCCGGCTGCGCATGCGCGGGAGCCGCCGCCAGGGTGATGGCGAGAACGAGCAGCGTAAGAATGCGGGTCATGGCCGGTGCCTTCGGCGGAGCGGTGGCTAGACAACACGTGAAGGGAAGTAAGATAACACGATGCGGCACAGACACGTATCTGTCCAAACCTAGACGCATCCGTGCGAAATGACACACGAGGAAGATCGTGGTAGATTCAGAGCGCGGCGCCGGGAACTTCGCGGAGCCTCGTCGTAGCCGGACGCTGCCCCACCATCGACTCCATCCGTTGACCCTCCGCCATGCGACTTCCTCTCGTCGTGCTCGCCGTGCTCGTGCTCGCCACCGTCGTGCTGGTCGTGGTCCTTGGGTCGGAATCCGACCGGTCGGCTGCGGTTGCACCGGCATCTTATGAAGGGTCAGCGGACACGCTGGGCGACACGCTTACCGCCGCCGACACGGCTGCCACTGCTGAGACCGCCGAGACGTCGTGCGACCCCGCACGCGATCAGCGCGTGCTGGAGGTGGCCGAAAGTGAGATCCGTGGCGCGCTGGCGGGGCGCGCGACGGCGGACGAGATCGACGCGCGTGTTTCCGCCGCGCACGAGCGCCTTCGGACGAGCGGAGCGCTAAGCTGCTCCGCCGACACGACCCAAGCGGCCGACACGACCGGGGGCCAGTTCGGCGCGATCGCCGTGGGCCCGAACGATGCCTGGGGTGTCAGCTGGGACCACCCCTCGCAGGCAAAGGCAGACGAGCGCGCGCTGCGGGAGTGCACCAACTGCCGCGTGGTAGTGCGCGTCATCGGCCCCACGTGCGGCGCATACGCAAGCAACGGCCTGGGCTCTGGCTGGGCGCTAGACGCGACCCGCGCACTGGCCGAAGCCGGCGCCTACGCCGAGTGCATTCCAAGCGGTCCGGATTGCAAGGTGGTGGCGTACGCGTGCAACTCGCGGATATCGCGTACCGGCGCCCCCTGACGATTGCGCGGGCAAGCTGGATCGAAGCGCCCTCTCCCGTGATGCATAGGGAGAGGGCGTTTTTCGATCGATGCGTCGACGGGAGCAGCCCCCGCGTCTCTGGGTGGATGCGGCCACCACGCATGCGTGCCGGAACGTGGCTTGCAACTCCGCCCCGCCCCATGACTTGCGAAACCGGAAAGCCGAGGAGATCTCCATGGACAGCAACAAGGACCGCACCAACGTGGACGGGCACCCTGAGGCCGCCGCGCAGGACCGGCTGAACATGCAGCCGGGCCGCCTGGAAGACATCGAGAACGCGACGGCCTACGCCAATCGCACCGGCCAGAGCGACGTCACGGGCGAGCGGATGCACGACCGCGAGAACATGACGGCCATGGAGGGGATGGCCAGCGGGATGGACAACCCCGTGGAGCGCGGCGAGCGCCAGGCCGGCACCGGCGGCGGCGCCAACCGCGTACACCCCGGCTCGGACGTCGGCAACGGGATCGAGGCGAAGCCGGCGAACGGGCTGCAGGGCGCAGACGGCCGCGTCACCCCGGGCGAGGACATCGGCAACGGCATCCGCGCCCGCCCCGCCGGCGACCAGGACGTGGGCAACCCGCTGGTCTGATCGCCAAGGCCCGAGCAGAACATGAACGGGCGCGGACGATCTCGTCCGCGCCCCTTCAGTCTTCCAGCCCTTCCACGTCCGACTCCGCTGGTAGCGCCGCCGCTATCGTTCAAGCGCGGAGATACGTGCGAAGGTGGTTGAAATTGAATACCTCCACGCCGATGCTGGCGAGGTATTGTGAGAGCCGGAAGTCGTCAGTCAGCACGAGGTACTTGGCTGCGCTCGCCTGTTGCAGTATCGCGATGTCCGTCAGGCCGAACCGGGGGAACGCGGGATCGGCCGCGGCTTCCTCGGCGGGCACCGGGAGTTCGGAGAGCACCGGGATCATCTCCGCGAGATCACGCATCACGTCCTGCCGCGCGGGGTCGCCGAGCTGGCCGGCGAGGTTGCTGACCTCGGTGAGGATGTGCGCCGTCGTGAGGAGTGTGCCGAAGAAGGTGAGCGCTTCTACGAGGAGGTCGAAATCTGAGGCAGTATACCGCGTGGTCCGTTTGAAGCTGGAAATGAGAGTGGGGCTGTGCGAACCGATCAGGAGGAGCAGGAGTAGGTTGGTATCGACGATAATGCCGGCGGCCCGATGGCGCGCCAGCAGCGTCTCCAGTTTCATGCCGCCTGGCGCATCTTCATCGAGAGGACCTGCCCCGTCTCCGCATCCACCTTGAACACCTTGTATCGCTCAGCACCCGTCCGCCGGGCGATCAGTTCCACCGGCTGGACCGCGGCCGGAATTCCGAGCGTCACCATCCAGAAGCGCTCGTCGTCCGTGGGCTCCACTTCCTCCAACGTCAGCCGCTCGGCATCCTGCAGCCCGTACAGCTCCTGGGCGAAGCAGAGTGCGGCCTGCACCGCCTCCTTGATCCCGATCATCCTCATCAGCCCCTCCCCGAAATGGACACGCGGCCCCAAATCTGAGGCCGCGTGGCATTTCCATCAAGACCCAAACTGAACACGCCACCGTGTGGCAGCGACAGGCTGGCCTCAATGCGAGTGTGGCGGGTCGGCCGGCAGTTCCGAATCGATCACGAGGACCCGCGCGATTCTACCAGCTGCCCGCTCTCCATAATTGATCCGGCGGAGGAGTTCGAGATGGGCCATCCGTTCTTCGGGAGTGCGCGAACGCCAGTACGCAGCATCGGCCGCGTCGGCCTCCTCGAACGAGTCGAAGACCGAGAATGCGGTGCGGTCCACGCGCGGCTCGTCCATCATCCCCCGATCCCGCCACGTCTGCGCAGCTCGTCTACCTCGGTGCGGAGCGTGGCGATCAGCTCGGCCATGAAGCCGAAGCCGAAGAGGATGAAGCCTACCGTCTCCAGCAGCACCACGAAGGTCAGCAGGGGGCGGTAGCCGAACGGGGGCATCGTTCCCGCCACGCGGAGGACGATGGTCAGCAACCCCACCAGGAAGCCCGCCAGGATCAGCAGCAGCCCGCCGCCGCCGAAGAACTGCATGGGCTTTTCGCTGAACTTCAGGTAGAACCACACCACCACCAGGTCGCCCACGCCCACCAGCACCCGGCGCCGCCCCGAGTACTTGGCCACCCCCGCGCGCCGCGGAAACAGCTCGATGTCGATTTCCGACACCGTGTACCCCTGCGCATGCGCCAGCACCACGAAGAAGCGGTGCCAGTCGTGGCGCAAGGGAATCTCGCGCAGGATCTCGGTGCGGAACGCCTTCATGCTGTTCAGGTCGCGCACCGGCACGTCGAACAGCGTCTGCGACAGACGGTTGTAGATGGACGACACCCCGCGCTTGTCGTAGTGCCCCACCTTGCGCCCGGTGACGATGTCCACGCCCTTCCCCAGCGCCTCCAGGAAGCGCGGGATCTCTTCCGTGCTGTGCTGCAGGTCGGCGTCGAAGAGCACCAGGTACTCGCTCTCGGCGGCGTACGCGCCGGTGACCATCGCCTCGGTCTTGCCGCGGTTGCGGCGGTGACGCAGGACGCGGGCGCGCGGAAACGAGGCGGCCTCGCGCAGCGCCGCCTCGTAGGTGCCGTCCTTCGATCCGTCGTCCACCACGATCACCTCGCCCGCCAGCCCGTGCCGGTCGAAGGTCGCGCGCAGCTCGGCGAAGAGTGCCGGAACGTTGTCCAGCTCGTCGAAGGCGGGAACCAGGACGGCGAAGTTGCTGCGCAGGTGGGGCGGCACCACGGGAAGCGGCGAAGCCCCGCCGGGTGCGGCGGGGCTCTGCGCGGGCGGAACCTGGAGCATGGTGCCGTCGCTCACACGCGCTTGCGCATGCGGGCCGAAAGCACGCCCAGCTGGTCGCGGTACTTGGCCACGGTGCGCCGCGCGATCTGGATGCCGTCGTCCTTGAGGATGTTCACGATGGCCTGGTCCGTCAGCGGGTGCGCGGGGTCTTCGTCGCTCACCAGCTTTTCGATCTGCGCCTTGATGCCGCGCGCCGACACGTCCTCGCCGCTCGTGGTGCTCAGCCCCGACGAGAAGAAGAACTTCAGCGGGAACACGCCGCGGGGCGTCTGCACGAACTTTTCGTTGGTCACGCGGCTGACGGTGGACTCGTGCATGTCGATGACCTCGGCCACCTCGCGCAGGGTCAGCGGCTTCAGGTACTGCACGCCCTTGTCGAAGAAGTCGCGCTGCCGGTCGACGATGAAGTTCATCACCTTGAGCATGGTCTGCCGGCGCTGCTCGATGGCCTGGATCATCCAGTTGGCCGAGTTCAGCTTGTTGCTGATGAACTCCTTGTTCTCGCCGACGAACTTCTTCTTGTCCTTGGCGATGTCGCGGTAGGCGCGCGACAGCTTCAGCCGCGGCAGGCTGGTGTCGTTCAGGAACACCAGGTACTCGCCCTCGATCTTTTCGACGATCAGGTCGGGGATGATGTAGTTGTCGCCCCCGGACGAGTACTTGAGGCCGGGCTTGGGATCGAGCTTGGCCACCTCGTCCGCCGCGTCCTGCACGTCGCGCGGCGTGATCGAAAGCTCCTTGCTGATCTCGCTCCAGCGGTGGTTGATCAGCTGCTCGAAGTAGTCGCGGACGATGCGAAAGGCCAGGCTGTCGCTCAGCCGCCGCTCGATCTCGGCGATGGGCGGCTCGCTTTCGCCCGTTTCCTTGATCAGGTCCTGCACCACCGAGTCGCGAAGCTGCAGCAGGATGCACTCGCGCAGGTCGCGCGCGGCGATGCCGGCCGGGTCGAAGCCCTGCACGGTGCGCAGCATCCGCTCGGCCTCTTCCAGCACGTACGGCGGCACGCCCTGGAACTCCTCGGTGCCCCGCACGAAGTCGTTGAGCGTCTGGACGATCTCCTCCAGCGGGCACACCAGGTACCCGTCGTCGGTGATGTTGCCGATGATCTCTTCGCCCAGCAGGAGCTCGCGCTCCGACAGGCGAAGCAGCGTCAGCTGGTCGTGAAGGTGGTCGCCAAGGTCCTTGGTGTCCACCGACACCGGCTCGTAGTACTCGCGCTCCTCGTACTCTTCGCGGCGGCCGCCGGTCTCGAAGCCGTTCAGGAGGATCTCCTCCCAATCGATCTCGTCGTCCTTCTTCTCGTCGTCCTTCTCGGCCTTGACCTCTTCCTCGGCGTCTGGCTCCACCAGGTCCAGGAAGGGGTTGTTCAGCAGCTCCTGCTTCAGGTGCTGCTGAAGGTCCAGCAGGGGCATGTAGAGCAGATCCATCGCCTGGTACAGGCGCGGATTGATCTTCATCTCCTGCTTGAGGGTCGTTCCCTGGTAGAGACCGGTCTTCATACCGCTTCGTCCTGTTCTGGATTCCGCGCGCCGCCGTTCCCGGGCCAGCGGCCCTGGGCCGCGGGTTCACGCGTCATCGGTTGGGGCCTTCAGCCGCCTCGTTCCGCCTCGTATCCCGCCGGACTCGCCTCGTCCGGAGCCACCACCTCCGAGTCCGCCACGCCGAAGCCGGTCTCGTCCACGTTCCCGTCCACATCCGCCGTCTCCAGCTCCGCCGTCCTGAGCGCCGCCGGCCCATCGTGGCCCGCCGCGTCGGCGGGGTGCGCCCACGCCAGCTCCGGCTCGTCGAGCACCTCGTCGTAGCCGTCCGCATCCATCGGCTCGCCCTGATCGGGCCAGGAGCCGTATTCGTCCATCACATCCGGAGTATGGCCGTTCGGGGCCGGCCGCGACAGGGCGGGATTGGGATACCGCTCGCGCATGCGGGCCGTGAGCGTGGGTCCCAGGTAGATCTCGGCCACTTCGTCGTTCCACACCAGCTCCGACACGGTGCCGGATACGCGCACGCGGCCGTCGTACATGATGTAGGCGCGGTCGACGATGTCCAGCGTCTGCTCGACGTTGTGGTCGCTGATCAGCACGCCGATGCCGCGCTTGCGCAGCCCGCTGACGATCTGCTGGATGTCGTGCACCGCGATGGGGTCCACGCCGGCGAACGGCTCGTCGAGCAGCATGAACTTGGGCTCGCCCACCAGCGCGCGGGTGATCTCCAGCCGCCGCCGCTCGCCGCCGGACAGCGCGTAGGCGCGGCTCTTTCGCACGTGCTTGATGGAGAGCTCGTCCAGCAGCGTCTCCAGCCGGCGCTTCCGCTCCGCGCGCGGGATCCGCATCATCTGCAGGATGGCCATCACGTTCTCTTCCACCGTGAGCTTGCGGAAGATGGACGGCTCCTGCGCCAGGTACCCGATCCCCGCGCGCGCCCGGCGGAACATGGGGATGCGCGTGATCTCGCGCCCGCCCACGAACACCTTGCCTTTGTCGGGGCGGATGAGGCCCACCATCATGTAGAAGCTGGTGGTCTTCCCCGCCCCGTTCGGCCCCAGCAGGCCGACGATTTCGCCCTGCGACACGTGGAGGTCTACCTCGTTGACCACGCGGCGCTTGCGGTACGTCTTCACCAGCCCCGTGGCCTTGAGCGTAGACCCGCCCGGCACCAGGGCCGACGCGCGCTCCACGTACGCGGTCGACGGGGCCTCAGCGTCCTCCGTCACGGGCGCATCGCCTGCCGCGTCGAGCGGAGTCGAGGAAGGCGCGCCGTCGTTCAGGATACCGCCGATGCGCGCATCGAGCATCTCCACGATCCGCTGGCGGTCCGCATCCACCTCGCCCGCCGCCCAGGGGGTCAGCCGCACGGCTGCCCACTCCGCGGCGGGGGCCAGGTCGCCGTCGTCGGGCCCAGGGTGCGGCAGCGGCTCCAGCAGGCCGTCGTCTTCCAGCGCGCGGACGATGTGCTCGTCCAGATACCGCACCGTTTCCGCGGCCGGAAAGTTCTGCGGATGCCCCGCGGCGCCGTCGTGCCGGGCGTACCAGCGGCGGTATTCCTCGCGCACGGCCGTCAGCCAGGTGGCGCGCTCCACGGTGCCGTCGCCGTTGGCGTGGTCCACCAGGGCGCGCAGGGCGATCAGGGTGCTCAGGTCCGCCGGGCCCTTGGCCGCGGCCACCCGCTCGAAGCCGCCGCTCATGGCACCCTCCGCCGGTCCGCGGGCGGTGGGGTGGACCCCGTCGGGGCGGGCGCGGGCGGCGACGTCGGCTGCCCGCCCGCGGGAGCCGCGGGAGCCGCGGGAGCGCCGGGGCGCACGGCCGCGGGGGTGCGCTCAGCCACGCGTGCGGCGGCCGTGTCGCGCGTGGTGGAATCGGCGCGGGCGGTGTCGCGGAGGGCGGGGTCGAGGTAGACGCCCCGCTTCAGCCCGCGCACCGTGGCCACGTCCACCTCGCCCTCGGCGAACGCCAGGTCGATGGTGTCGCCGATCAGGTAGTTGATCCCGCGGCGCCCCTCCGCCCGCGCCGCCTGGGCGCTGTCGCTGGACGGTGCCATGCGGTACAGCGACCGTGCCGAGCCCAAGGCCAGCAGCCGCTCCAGCTGCGCGTTCTGCGACGTGTCGGCCGGGGCGCCCGCGGGCCGCGCCGCCGCGCGCGCCGAGTCTGACTGGAAGTAGCCGATGATGGTGTCGCCGAACAGCAGGTCGCGCTGGCCCAGGGCCAGCCCCGCGACGGTGTCG
>NZ_DATBNB010000582.1 GCF_036554565.1 Longimicrobium sp.
GGACCCGCCACGGTGCGAAAAGAAGTCGGGCTCGCCGCAGCGGGTGCAGTGGGCGGACACGGTCACGTGCTCGGCCGGCACGCCCATAACTATGACGCGCTCCGCGATCGCCGCGCGCAGGTTGATGCAGGTGGGACCCGCGGGCGGCTCGGCGTCGGGGCGGACGGCGGCGTGCACCTCCGGGCCCACCTCGTAGCATTCTCCGCAGATGGCTGGGCCGCAGTGCACGTACAGCCGCGCCGGGTCCGACTGCCAGCTTTCTACCACGCGATGGACGGCGCGCTCCACGATCCCCGCCGCCGTCCCGCGCCACCCCGAGTGGACCATCGCCACGACGAACGAGGCAGGGTCGACCACGAACACGGGAACGCAGTCCGCCACACTGGCCGTCACCAGCAGCCCGCGGCGGTCGGTCACGTGCCCGTCGAAGCCGTCCATCACCACGATCCCCGGCGCGCCCGCCTCGCGGTGGATCCACAGGTCTGCCTGGTGCACCTGGCGGGCGTGCGCGACGGTTTCCATCCCCGTCGCTTCCAGCAGCTTCCGCCACCGCCCGAGCACGGCCGACACCGGCTGCGCGCTGGACAGGCCCAGATCGAACGGCTCCTCCGCGCGTCCCCGCCCCGTGGTGCCCTGCACCAGCCAGGGAAACCGCTCGCGCCACTCCGGATGCACCCACAGCGGCACGTCGCCGGGAGCGAGCTCCTCGGCGACGACGCGCACGTCCACGGAAGCCGCCACCTACGCCATCCTCGCCTCGGTGGGCCCCTCACCCCCCGTGCGCTCCGACGACGGCGGCTCGGCCGCGGTGGTGCCCCCGAATCCAGAGACGGGCGGGAGGACGAGCGTCGACGACCCGCCGCCGTAGCCACCCTGGTGCGCGTCCAGCCGGCGGCGAAGCTCCTCCACCTCGGCCCGCAGTTCGTCGAACTCCTTGCGAGGCACGAAATCCAGCCGCTCGCGCACGTCGCCCACGGCGTCCTGCGCGCGCTCCATGGCATCGTTCAGGAACTGCCGCGCGCGCTCCGGCTTCAGGTCGCCACGCTCCGAAGCCTCGCGGATGCTTTCCTCGATGGCCTCCTTGAACGCCGTCAGCATGCCGATTCCGGAGCGGATCCCCTCGCCGATCCCCGGCCTGCGCCTCTGCTCGTCCATCCCGCCCTCCTCCATCAGTGCCGGCCGGCCCGTTCGATGGCTTCGCGCGCGTCGTCCACGTCGCCGCGCGAGTCGGCGCGGCGGATGTCTGCGCCCAGCGCGCGAAGGCGCTCGTCGATGCGCTCGTAGCCGCGCTCGATCTGCCCGACGTTGAAGATCTCGCTGCGCCCCTCGGCGCCCAGCGCGGCGATCAGCAGCCCCATGCCGGCCCGGATGTCGGGGCTTTCGACGATGGCGCCGTGAAGCTGGCTGGGACCGATCACCAGCACGCGGTGCGGGTCGCACAGCACCAGGCGCGCGCCCATCCCCACCAGCTTGTCGGCGAAGAACATGCGCGACTCGAACATCTTCTCGTGGATGAGGATGGTGCCCCTCACCTGCGTGGCCGTCACCAGCGCGATGGACGTAAGGTCCGCCGGGAACGCGGGCCAGGGGCCGTCGTCCACCTTGGGGATGTGGCCGCCCAGGTCCAGCACCACCTCGGGGTCCTGGTCGCCGGGGATGAACAGGTCCTGGCCGCGCACCTCGATGGTCAGCCCCAGCCGCCGGAAGCCGTTCAGGGTGCTGTCCAGGTGCTCGGGGGCCGCGTCCTCGATGGTGATCTCGCCGCGCGTCACCGCCGCCAAGCCGATGAACGAGCCCACCTCGATGTGGTCGGCGGTGATGCGGGTGCGGCACCCGCCCAGGCGCTTCTTCCCCTGGATGCGCAGCGTGCCCGTGCCGATGCCCTCGATCTCGCACCCCATCTTCACCAGCATGTGGCACAGGTCCTGGACGTGCGGCTCGGCGGCGGCGTTGCGGATGACCGTCTCGCCGTCGGCCAGGGAGGCGGCCATCACGGCGTTCTCCGTTCCCGTCACGCTGGGCTCGTCCAGGAACATGTTCACGCCCTTCAGCCCGCTGGACTGAAGCCGCCACACGCCGTTTTCCTCGATCACCTCGGCGCCCAGCTTCTGCAGGGCGAAGAAGTGGGTGTCCACGCGGCGGCGGCCGATGACGTCGCCGCCCGGCGGGGGAAGCTGCATCCCTCCCGCGCGCGCCAGCATGGGGCCGGCGAGCAGGATGCTGGCGCGGATGCGCGCCGCGGCGCCTGCGTCCAACTGCGTGTTGCCGATGTTCACGGCGCGGACGCGCACCTCGTTGTCGCCCGTCCACTCGGCCTCGGCGCCCAGCACCCGCAGCAGGTCCATCAAAGTGAGCACGTCCTTGATGCGCGGGACGTTCTCCAGGAACACGTCCTCTTCGGTCAGGAGCGTGGCGGCCAGCATGGGCAGGGCCGCGTTCTTGTTTCCGGCGGGGCGGATGGTCCCGT
>NZ_DATBNB010000583.1 GCF_036554565.1 Longimicrobium sp.
CGAAGCGGGCGATGCGCCGCTTCTTGGTTTCGGGCGCCGTGGCGGGGACGAAGACCACGGGGCGGATGCCGATGAGGGACGCCGCCAGCGCCACCCCCTGCCCATGGTTCCCGGCCGAGGCGGTGACCAGCCCGCGCGCGCGCTGCCCGGGCGGAAGCGAGGCGATTGCGTTGTACGCACCGCGGAGCTTGAACGATCCCGTCCGCTGCAGGTTCTCGAGCTTCAGGTGAACGTCCATCCCCGCAATTCCGGACAGCCACGCCGACCGTTCCAGCGGCGTGCGGCGCACGAACCCGCGGATCCGCGCCGCGGCGGCAAACACGTCGGCGGCGGAGGGGAACGGGAACACGGCGCCGGGATCCAACGCGCTGGCCGAATCGGCGGAATGGAACGTGCGCGGGCGCGCGCCCCTGTTCACGGCAGCCGGAACTCGGTCGATCGCTCCACCGGGTGGCTGGTGGAGGTCAGCGTCGCCACCGCCGTCAGCGAACCGCTGGTGCCGCGGGGCGGCGTCCAGCTTTCCGACCAGGTGCGCGTCTCCCCCGCGCCCAGAGTCTCGGTGCGCAGCGCCTGCATGAAGCTGCGGTCGGCGGACCACGTCCACAGGGTCGTTCCGCCGCTGCGCACCGCGAAGTCGTACGATTGGCCTGAGCTGAACGACAGCGTCACCGGCGTGGTGCCCGCGTTGGTCACCTGCAGGGTCAGCCGCACGCTGTCGGCGCCGGGCTGCACGCTCAGCGAGGCGATCAGGGGCGACGCGGCATCGCCCGCGCCGGCCCGCGGCGCGGGACCCCCGGCGGGCGGGGTGCAGGCGGCCAGCGCCAGGGCAACGGCGATCAGCAGGATGGCGGGCATGAGTATGCGAGACTGTGAAGGCGCGGACGGCGCGGCGGGTGCCGGGAGAACGTGCCCGGCGGCCCGCTCCTGACGGCAAATTAGACGCCACCGGACAGGGGCGTCAAGCAACTGTTTCAAGCCGCCGGGCAGCCCTTGGGAAAAATTTCACAAGCCTGCCGTTTCGAGCTTGCGAAAAATTTCACAAGCTCCTATATTGGGCCCCGACGACACCCCCCGGGAGCAGCCGAAAGGGCCTGGATGCCAGCGAATCCGCGGGATGGAAAGGGTCCAGGGGCAGGCGACCTGGCAGGTGTGGGACTGGGGTTCGCCGCGTCGGTCGCGCTCTTCCTGTTCCTGGGGATGTGGGCCGACCGCCGGCTGGGCACCTCGCCCTGGCTGCTGATCCTGGGCGCGTTCATCGGCGGTACGGCGGGCTTCTGGTCCATGTACCGGCGGCTGGTGGTGGCGCCGAAGCAGGATGACCGGGAAACGATGGATCGCAAGTGACCAGGCTGGGACTTCGCTACTCCGCCATCGCCTTCGCGCTCGCCGCCCTCGTGGCGGTGGCCGGCGTGCTGATGGCCCCCGCGTACCGCGACGGGGTGCTGGCCGGTGCCGGCATGGCGCTGCTGGTGCAGGTGGCGGTGTTCTGGGCCTTTTTCGTCTGGCTGTACCCGGGCCGTGCCTGGCACGGATACGGGCTGGGGCTGCTGGTGCGGCTGGTGATGTTCGCCCTCGCGGCGTTCGTGATCGTGCCCGCCGCCGGGCTGCCGTTCGCGGCGACGCTGTTCTCGCTCGTTGGCGTATTCTGGCTGACGACGATCATGGAGCCGCTGTTCCTGAAGACTCGCACGTCGAACCCGACGCAAGGATGAAGCTCAACGCCGCCCTGCTCGCGCTGCTCTTCGCCGCCGCACCCGCGGTGGCGCAGGACACCCATGGCACCGTCGAGGGCCCGCAGCACCTGCCCTCCGCCGCGCCGCCGGCCACGCACGGGGCCATCCAGGAAGCCACCACCGGCGAGCACGGCCCCGCCGCCGCCGAGGGTGAGCACGGTGCCGCCACAGCCGAGGGGCACGGCGAGTTCGATCCCATGCACCACGTGCAGGACGGGCGCACGCTGGACTTTCAGCCCTTCGGCGAGATTCACCTGCCCGCCGCGCACAGCTGGCAGGTGGGCCCGGTAGACATGACGCCCACGCGCCACGTGGTGTTCATGGCCCTGGCCGGCCTGATCATGCTGGCCGTGTTCATCCCCGCCGGCCGCGCCGCCAAGCGCCGCCAGGCGGGGCAGGGGCACGCCAGGAAGCGGCACAACGCCATCGAAGCGGCGGCGCTGTTCATCCGCCAGGAAGTGGTGATGCCCAACATCGGGCACGGGGGCGAGAAGTTCGCGGGGTTCCTGATCACCCTGTTCTTCTTCATCCTGTTCTGCAACCTGCTGGGGCTGATGCCCTTCGGCTCGACGGCGACGGGCAACTTCGCCGTCACCATCGGCCTGGCGCTGATCACCTTCGTGGTCGTGGAAGTGACGGGCATGGTCACGCTGGGCCCCAAGGGCTACCTGCAGACCATCGTCTTCATTCCGCACGGGCTGCCCAAGGCGCTGGTGCCGGTGATGGCGGCCATCATGACGCCGGTGGAGCTGCTGGGGAAGTTCGCCAAGCCGTTCGCGCTGTCGGTGCGTCTGATGGCCAACATGATGGCCGGCCACATCGTGCTGCTGTCGCTGTTCAGCGTGGCGCTGATGTTCGGCGGCGCGCTGATGGCCGGGCCCTTCGTGATGGCCGCGGCGCTGATGTTCCTGGAGCTGTTCGTGGCGTTCCTGCAGGCCTACGTGTTCGTGGTGCTGAGCAGCGTGTTCATCGGCCTGATGCGCCACGCGCACTGACGCGTCGAAGGAGGGTCTGCGGAGGCACCTGAAGCCTTCGCCGGCGGGGAAGGGCTCGACCCCCGTCGTACAGTACCCGGGACCAGGGGCAGCCCGGGGAGGCGCCGACCAGGCGCCGCGGCACCGCCGCCGAGCAGAGGCCCAGAACCGACTGATTCTCACACGTTACGGAGATACTGACATGCAGGCTGAAATCGGATCGCTCGCGAATGGCCTGATGGGCGCCGGCCTGGGTGCCGGCCTCGCCATCATCGGCGCCGGCCTGGGCATCGGCCTCATCGGCCGCGGCGCCACCGAGGGCATGGCCCGCCAGCCGGAGATCGCCGGCAACATCCAGACGGCCGGCATCATCCTGGCGGCGCTGATCGAGGGCGCCACCTTCTTCGCGCTGATCGTCTGCCTGCTGATCAACAACACGGTCGGCGGCGCGCTGGGCTGAGGCAGGAACGCTCGTGTGGAGGGGAGGCCCGGCCTCCCCTCCCGCCTTTGCATTTGGACTGACTGAAACGCTCGCAGACGCCATGACTCTCAAGCCGTGGGCCCTCGCCGGCCTTGCACTGCTCCAGGCCACGCCGCTGTACGCCGCCGAAGAAGGCGGCGGGCCGCTGGCCATCAATACCGCGCTGATCATCTGGACCTTCCTGATCTTCGGGATCGTCCTGGTCGTGCTGTCGCGCACCGCGTGGCCCGCCATCCTGGGTGCGGTGGAGCAGCGCGAGACCCACATCCGCGAGCTGCTGGAAGGCGCCGAGCGCGACCGCGCCGCCGCCGCCGCCGCCGCCGAGGAGAACCGGCGTCTGCTGGAGGAAACGCGCGCCAAGGCCCACGAGGCCATCAACGAGGCCCGCCTGCAGGGCGAGGCCATGCGCGCCGAGGTGCTGGCCACCTCACGCCGCGAGCAGCAGGAGATGATGGAGCGCGCCCGCCGCGACATCGCCGCCGAGCGCGAGGGCGCGCTGGAGTCGGTGCGCCGCGAGGCCGTGGACCTGGCCATCCGCGCCGCCGAAAAGCTGGTGCGCCGCTCGCTGGACGCCGAAGACAACCGCCGCCTGGTGCGCGAGTACCTGGCCGGCGTGGGCGCCCGCGCGGAGGCCTGAGCCGTGCGCTCCGAGCTGATCGCCCGCAACTACGCCGAAACGCTGCTGGACCTGGCCGACCGCAACGGCGGCCCGGCCGCCATGGACCAGTTCGCGGCGGCGCTCGACGAGGTGGCCGGGCTGGTGCAGTCGGACCCGCGCGTGCGCCAGTTCCTGGAAACGCCCCGCGTGCCGGCCGCCGAAAAGAAGAAGGCGCTGCGCGCCGCGCTGGCGGGCCGCGCCCCCGAGCTCTTCCTGCGCTTCGTGAGCGTGCTGGTCGACAAGCGCCGCCAGACGCTGCTGCCGGAGATCGCCGAGGCCTTCCGCGGCCTGGTGGACGAGCGCATGGGCCGGGTGCGGGTGCAGGTGGCCATCAGCCACCTTCCCGACGAGGCCCTGCAGGCCGAGATCGGCAACGCGCTCGCGCTTCGCCTGGGCCGCGCGGTGATCCCCACCTTCACGGTGGAGCCCGACCTGCTGGGCGGCATGGTGGTGCAGGTGGGCGACGAGATCCTGGACGGCTCGGTGCGGTCCAGTGCCGCGCGGCTGCGCCGCGCGATGATGGCGGCCCAGCTGCCGCCCAGCGCGGCGCCGGCCGCCCTCTGACGGGCGCCCCCGCGGGCGAACGGACGGGCGGGTTCGGGTTACAGGACGCAACGAGAAACGACTGAAGGACTTAACGGCCGCTCCGGCTTTGCGCCGGACCGCTCAACGAGGATAGCAACGATGGCGACGGTCGAATCCCAGCTTCGCGCAAGCGAGATCAAGAACGTGCTGCTCGGCGAGATCGAGCAGTACGAGGACGCGCTCCAGGCGGAGCAGGTAGGCTCGGTGCTCGAGGTGAAGGACGGCATCGCGCGCGTCTACGGCCTGATGGGCACCATGGCCAGCGAGATGCTCGAGATCACCAGCTCGGAAACGGGTGAATCGGTGACCGCGCTGGCGCTGAACCTGGAAGAAGACAACATCGGCGCGGTGATCCTGGGCGACTGGACGCAGCTTCACGAGGGCGACCAGGCACGCCGTACGGGCCGCGTGCTCGACATCCCCGTGGGCCCCGAGTTCCTGGGCCGCGTGGTGAACCCGCTGGGCGAGCCCATCGACGGCAAGGGCCCCATCAAGGGCGTCACCCGCCGCCAGGTCGACATCGTGGCTCCCGGCATCGTGCTGCGGAAGCCGGTGGGCGAGCCCATGCAGACGGGCGTCAAGGCCATCGACGCGCTGATCCCCATCGGGCGCGGCCAGCGCGAGCTGATCATCGGCGACCGCGGCACGGGCAAGACGGCCATCGCCATCGACACCATCATCAACCAGAAGGGCCAGGGCGTCGTCTGCGTGTACGTCGCCATCGGCCAGAAGGCCTCGACGGTGGCGGGCGTGGTCAGCCGCCTGAGCAACGCGGGCGCCATGGACTACACCATCGTGGTGGCGGCCACCGCGTCGGACCCGGCCCCCATGCAGTACATCGCGCCGTACGCGGGCACCGCGCTGGCCGAGTACTTCATGTACACCAAGAACGAAGAGGGCAAGGGCATGCCCACCCTCTGCGTGTACGACGACCTCTCCAAGCAGGCCGTGGCGTACCGGCAGATGTCGCTGGTGCTGCGCCGTCCCCCCGGCCGCGAGGCGTACCCGGGCGACGTGTTCTACCTGCACAGCCGCCTGCTGGAGCGCGCGGCCAAGCTGAGCGACGCCGAGGGCGGCGGCTCGCTGACCGCGCTGCCGATCATCGAGACGCAGGCCGGTGACGTGTCGGCGTACATTCCGACCAACGTGATCTCGATCACGGACGGCCAGATTTTCCTGGAAAGCAACCTGTTCTACTCGGGCGTGCGCCCGGCGGTGAACGTGGGCATCTCGGTGTCGCGCGTGGGCGGCGCGGCGCAGATCAAGGCCATGAAGAAGGTGGCCGGCAAGCTCAAGGGCGAGCTGGCGCAGTACCGCGAGCTGGAGGCGTTCGCCGCCTTCGGATCCGAGCTCGACGCGGTGACGCAGCGCCAGCTGGCGCGCGGCGCCCGCTCGGTCGAGGTGCTCAAGCAGGGGCAGTACCAGCCGATGCCGGTGGAGAACCAGGTTGCCATCATCTACGCGCTGACCAACGGCTACCTCGACAACGTCGACCTGCCGCAGGTGAAGGCGTGGGAGCGCGACTTCCACGTGTACCTGCGCACGCAGCACCCGCAGATCCTGGACGGCATCCGCACGGCGCGCGAGCTGACGGCGGACGGCGAGACGGCGCTGAAGGCCGCGCTGGAGCGCTACGCCGAGCTGTTCGCCGACCCGCACTCGCCGGTGGGCACCGACAACTACGCCGACAGCGCCATCCTCACGGAAACGGACGCCGACCGGCACATGTCGGAAGAGCAGCTGCGCATGGCGTCGCGCCCCGAGGCGAACGCCGCGTCCGCCCGGCAGAGCTACTGACGGTGCGAAAGTGCGAAGGTGCGAAAGTGCGAGAGTAACCGCGCACTTTCGCACTCTCGCACTCTCGCACTCTCGCACTTGACCTAGACGAAAATGGCCAAGGCCAGAGAACTGAAGGGCCGGATCCGCTCGGTCCAGAACACGCGCAAGATCACGCGGACGATGGAGATGGTTTCCACGTCCAAGCTGAAGCGCGCGCAGGACCGCGTCGAGGCGGCGCGGCCCTACGCCGAGCGCTTGGCGGGGGTCATCGGCCGGCTGCTGACGCCCGAGCTGGCGGCCCGCTACCCGCTGCTGCGCCAGCCGGAGCGGGTGCGGCGCGCGGCCGTGCTGCTGCTGACCAGCAACCGCGGCCTGGCGGGCGCCTTCAACGCCAACCTGATCCGCGAAACCCGCGGCCTGCTGGCGCGCCTTCGCTCCGAGGGCGCCGAGGTGGAGCTTCACGCGGCGGGGAAGAAGGGCATCGGCTTCTTCCGCTATCAGGGCGAAACCCTGCGGACCGCGGCGTCGGACATCAGCGACCGCCCGGGCGCCGCGGATGCGCAGCGGCTGGTGGACGGGCTGATGGAGCAGTTCATCGCCGGCGAGCTGGACGCGGTGTACGTGGTGTACGCCAAGTTCAACTCGGCGCTCAGCACGCCGCCCACCACCATGCAGCTGCTGCCGGTGGCGCCGCCGGAGGGCGGGCAGGGCGGCGACGCCGACTACATCCTGGAGCCCTCGGGCGACGAGATCCTGGGCCGCATCCTGCCGCTGTACGTGCGCAACAGCGTGTACCGCGCGCTGGTGGAAACCATCGCCGGCTTTTACGGCGCCCAGCGCACGGCGATGAAGAACGCGACCGACAACGCGGGCGACATGCTCGAGGGCCTTACGCGCACGTACAACCGGGTGCGGCAGGCGG
>NZ_DATBNB010000584.1 GCF_036554565.1 Longimicrobium sp.
GGAGGACCTCCGCGGCCACGGTCCCGGCGGCATCCGCCTTCCCGGCGTCATCCGGCCCGACCTGCGCTGGCGGGTGGAGCGGACCGCGCTTCCCGGGGGCGGGTCGTGAGCGGCGCCGCGCCCGCGGCCTTCGGCGGCGCCCCGCCGGTGCCGGGGCTTTCCGACGACCAGCGCCGCCGCATCCGCCTGGCCGCGCGGTGTCCCGAGGTGCCGGCCCTGCCCCGCGTTCCGGGCGCGGGCGAGGTGTTCGCGGAAGACGGAGTGCGCTGCCAGCGCATGCACAACGGCGTACGGGTGGTGGAAGACGGCTACTGCGGCCGGTGGATGACGGAGCTCATCCGCGAGCTGCGAGGCTACCACGAGCCGCAGGAGGAAGCCGTCTTCCACCAGCTGCTGCCCCGGGTGCGCCAGGGCGGCACCATGGTGGAGCTGGGCGGCTACTGGGGCTACTACTCGCTGTGGTTTCAGCGGGTGGTGGCCGATGCGCGCACCTACCTGGTGGAGCCCGATCCCGGGCACCTGCGGGTGGGGCGGCAGAACTTTGCCCTGAACGGCGCCGAGGGGCGGTTCACCGAGGCGGCGGTGGGGCGGGTGTCGGGCCCGCCGGCGCCCTTTCCGTGCGACAGCGACGGGCTGGTACGCCAGGTGCCCCGGGTGTCGCTCGACGACTTCCTGGCCCGCGAGGGGATCGAGTCGGTCGACGTCCTGCTGGCCGACATCCAGGGCTTCGAGCTGGAGATGCTGGAGGGCGCGTCGGGCGCGCTGGACCGCGGCGCCATCCGGTTCCTGGTCCTGTCCACGCACCACCACTCCATCTCGGGCGACCCGCTGACCCACCAGAAGTGCCTGCAGCTGCTGCAGGGGCGGGGCGCGCGGATCATCGCCGCCCACGGTGTGGCCGAGTCGTACACCGGCGACGGGCTGATCGTGGCGGCGCTACGCCCGGAGGACGCCTCGCTGCCCACCGTGGAAGTGAGCCACAACCGGGCGTCCGAAAGCCTCTTCCGCGAAGTGGAGTACGACCTGGCCGACGCCTGGGCGCAGATCGCCGAGCTGCGGCGGGTGGCGCAGTGGCCGCCGGTCCGGCTCGCGCGCGCCGTGCTTCGGCGCGCCCGGGGCCTTTCATATCAACGCAGCAGGCCATGAGATTACGATCGCTGCTGGGACGCGCGGCGCGGCCCGGGCGCGAATGGCTGTTCGACAACCGTCGCGTCGACACCCTTCGCCTGGAGGTGGCCGCGCTCGACGCGAAGCTCACGTTCATGCAGGAGGCGCTGGGCCGGATCGAGGCGCGCCAGAACGCGGCAGCCGGCTTCCGCTCGCTGCAGGAGAGCGAATTCAGGGTGTTCTCGCAATGGGGCGAGGACGGGATCATCCAGGCGCTGGTACGCGAGGTGCCGCTGCGGGAACGCGCATTCGTGGAGTTCGGCGTCGAGGACTACACCGAGGCGAACACCCGCTTCCTGCTCCTGAACTACGGGTGGCGCGGGCTGGTGATCGAGGCCGATGCCGATCACGTGGCCCGCATCCGCCAGAGCCGGGAGCACTGGCTGTACGACCTGCAGGTTGCGCACAGCTTCATCACCCGGGACAACATCAACGGAATCCTGCGCGACGCCGGGATGACGGGCGAAATCGGCCTCCTGTCGGTGGATATCGACGGCAACGATTACTGGGTCTGGGACGCGATCGACGTGGTTCAACCCACGATCGTGGTGGCGGAGTACAACTACCGCTTCGGCCCCCGGGCCACGGTGACCGTGCCGTACGCCGCGGACTTCAGCCGGTTCGAAGCCCACCCTTCGTGGATCTACTACGGTGCGTCGCTGGGCGCTCTCTGCCACCTGGCGGAGCGCAAGGGCTACGACTTCGTGGGATGCGGCCGGGCCGGGGTCAACGCGTTCTTCGTCCGCAAGGGGCACCGCCCCCCCTCCATTCCCGCGCTCTCGGCCGAGGAAGGCTTCGTCCCGGGCTCGTTCGCGGAGCCCAACGCCATGGGCCAGGGTCCCGCGCGCGCGCGCGCGGACGAGGAAATGGAGCGTATCTGGGGGCGGGGGCTGCCGCTGATCGA
>NZ_DATBNB010000585.1 GCF_036554565.1 Longimicrobium sp.
GCATCAGCCGCCGCGGGCCATGGAATCCAGGAAATCCTTGTTCGCCTTGGTCTTGCGCATGCGGCTGAGCAGGAAGTCGATGGCTTCGGCCGGCGGCATGTCCGACAGGAAGTTGCGCAGCAGGTACACGCGCGTAAGCTCCAGCTCGTTGAGCAGAAGGTCTTCGCGGCGGGTGCCCGAGCGGTTGAGGTCGATCGCGGGGAAGATGCGCTTGTCGGCGATGTGCCGGTCCAGCACGAGCTCCAGGTTGCCGGTGCCCTTGAACTCCTCGAAGATCACCTCGTCCATGCGGCTCCCCGTTTCCACCAGCGCCGTGGCGATGATGGTGAGGCTGCCGCCCTCCTCGATGTTGCGCGCCGCGCCGAAGAACCGCTTGGGCTTGTGCAGCGCGTTGGCGTCCACGCCGCCCGACAGGATCTTGCCCGAGTGCGGCACCACCACGTTGTACGCGCGGGCCAGGCGGGTGATGCTGTCCAGCAGGATCACCACGTCGCGGCCGTGCTCCACCAGGCGCTTGGCCTTTTCCAGCACCATCTCCGCCACCTGCGTGTGGCGGTCGGCAGGCTCGTCGAAGGTGGAGGAAATGACCTCGGCCTTCACGTTTTCCTGCATGTCGGTCACCTCTTCGGGCCGCTCGTCGATCAGCAGCACGATCAGGTGAACTTCCGGGTGGTTCTCGGTGATGGCGTTGGCGATCTTCTGCATCAGGATCGTCTTGCCCGCCTTGGGGGGCGCCACGATCAGGCCGCGCTGCCCCTTGCCGATGGGGGCGATCAGGTCCATCACCCGCAGCGACAGGTCGCCGCCCTGCGTTTCCAGGTGAATGCGGTTGTCCGGGTAGCGCGGGCGCAGGTTGTCGAAGGCCACGCGGTGCTTGGCCCGGTCGGGCTCGTCGCCGTTCACCCGCTCCACCTTCAGCAGCGCCAGGTAGCGCTCGCCCTCCTTGGGCGGGCGCACCTGCCCCATCACGGTGTCGCCGGTGCGCAGGTCGAACCGCTTGATCTGGCTGGGCGAGACGTAGATGTCGTCGGGCCCGTACAGGTAGTTCCAGTCCTGCGAGCGCAGGAAGCCGTAGCCTTCGGGAAGCACCTCCAGCACGCCCTCGCCCCGCAGCACCACCTCGCTGTCGAGCAGGTTCTGCTCGATCCGGTAGATGAGGTCCTGCTTGCGAAGGCCGGAATAGTTGGAGATGTTGAGCCCTTCCGCCATCTCGTGGAGCTCGGCGATGCTCTTGGTCTTGATGGTGCTAATGTCCACGTTCTGCTCCGAATGTATCAGCACGGCCCGGCTCCGTTGGTACGGCTGCCGGGTTCGCTGGATCGTTCCGCGATGTGTGCGGGAAAGCGAAGAAGAGAGGCGCGCCGCGCCCAGGTCTGCGCAGGCTGTATATCTGGGGACGATGGCCCCAACCTAAGCACCGTATACACGAGCGTCAAGGAAAAAGTGCCCGACGAGTGGGGGCCGTTCGCGCCCTGGCGAATCGTGGAGCTGCACGGCCAGCAGGTGGTTCACGCATACCTGCACCCCGGCATTGTGGCGGATGACCCGCGGGTTTCCGGCTGGCTGGCCCGCTGGCCGGGGCCCCGCTACCTGCAGGAGGGCCCGTACGGAGTGGAGGCGACGCTGGTTCGCCGGGTGTCCCCCCGCCCCCGCGAGCGGTGGTGGCTTCACGCCCTGCTCCTGGCGCTCACCCTGCTGACCGCCACCATCGCGGGTGCGTGGATGAGCCCGGGCAACCCGCTGGCCATGGCGAACGTAAGCGTCGCGGGGCAAGCGATTCCCGTGCCTGCGCGGTTCACACCGCTCGCGCTGGCGCCGGGCCTGTGGTTCTCCGTTCCGTTGCTGTGCATTCTGGGCGCGCACGAACTGGGCCACTGGGCATTCGCGCGCCGCCACGCGATGGACGTCTCGCCCCCGTACTTCGCCCCCGCACCGTGGGTGTTGAGCCCGCTGGGCACACTCGGCGCCTTCATCCGCCTGCGCTCGCTGCTGATCAACCGCGCCGCGCTCCTGGACGTGGGCGCCGCCGGACCCGTCATCAGCTTCGTCCTTTCCATTCCGGTCTACGCCGCGGGGCTCGCGTTCAGCCGGGGCTTCGCGGAGAAGGCGCCCGGCGGCGCCCGCGTGGTCGCCCTGTACCCGGACGGCGCCCTTCCCCTGGGCGAATCGCCGCTGCTGTGGGCGCTGCGCGCCCTTTCGCCCCTGGCCGAGGCGCAGACCATCGTCCTGCATCCCCTGGCGGTGGCGGGGTGGTTCGGCCTGTTCTTCACCGCGCTCAACCTGTTTCCCGTCAGCCAATTGGACGGCGGGCACGTTGCGTATGCACTGTCGCCGCGCCTTCACACCGCCGCCAGCCGCCTGACGCTGGGGGTGCTGCTGGTGATGGGCGCCTGGTACCCGGGATGGTGGGTGTGGGCGGCGCTGGTGCTGCTCATCGGACGGGGGCGGCTGGCGCACCCGCCCGTGTGGGATGCGTCCTTTCGCCTGAACGGGCCGCGCCGGGCGGTGGCGTGGGCGTGCTTCGTGATGTTCGTGCTGGCGTGGGTGCCGGTGCCCGTGCCGCTCGGGTGAGGGCCGGGCGGCGGCTCCGGTTGCCGTTTCCCTTGACGAGCACGCCACAAAAACGGAAATTCTCCACCCGGGGAGTAGCACCCAAAGTGCACGCCTTACCGGAGGTCCGGATGGCACGCCACAACCGCGAAGGCGAGGGAGAGGACCAGCACGGACGCCGGTACATCATCGGCTACCAGCCGGACTGGTTCCATCAGGTAAAGGTGGCCCGCGGGCTCGACAGCGGGCGCCAGTCCACCAAGATCCTGCTGCGCAATTCCGAGACGCCGCTGGCCGACCCCGGCCCGCGGGTGCGGACGCACATCGCCGCGCCCGAGCTGGGCATCGAGTTCGAGGTGAACCTGCGCGACGACCGCGGCGTCGTCCGCCGCATCATCGTGGAAACCATCGTTCCCGAGGGCGAGGAAAAGGGCGAAACGGTTTCGTTCATCGTGTCGCGCATTCCCGACACCCGCCGGTCCGACAGCCGTGGCTGAACGCCCGCCCGCGCGCCGCATCGCATGACCCTGGCCCAGGCGACACTGACGGTGCCCGACAACCGCCTGCTCTTCGTGGTGAGCGTGGTGGTGGTGGCCAGTGTGGTGCTGTTCACCGCCGGCGTCATCGTCACCCTGCTGCGCCGCTCCGACCGCCAGCGGGCGGAAGAGGAGAAGCTGGCTGCCATGGGCACGGCCACGGCGCGCATCCTTCACCAGATCAAGAACCCGCTGCAGACCATCGTGCTGCACGCCGACCTGCTGCAGAACGAGCGGATGGTGGCCGATCCCCTGCAGCGGCGCGAGGTGGCCGAGGCCATCATCGGCGAGTCGCAGCGGCTGGTGGCCATGCTCGACGAGCTGTCGGTGTACGCCTCGGGCGCGCAGCGGGCCATGAACCGCCAGCCGATGGAGCTTCACCAGCTGGTCCGGCAGGTGGCGGGGTACGAGTCCGGCGGAACGGGGATGCGGGTGGACGTGTCGCGGGTGACGCCGGCCGTGGTGCTGGGGGACCCGTACTACGTTCGCCAGGCGCTCGACAACCTGGTACGCAACGCGGCGGAGGCCATGGCGGCGCAGGACGACGCGCGCCTGGCCATTTCGGTGGACCGCGAGGGAGGCACCGCCGTGGTGCGGGTTTGCGACAACGGGCCGGGGATCGCCCCGGAAAAGCTGGACCAGATCTTTCAGCCGTTCGTCAGCACGAAAGGAAAGGGAATGGGGCTGGGGCTGGCCATTTGCCGCGAGATCGTCGAGGCCCACGCCGGGCGGCTGGAAGTGGAGTCGGCCTTGGGCGAGGGCACCCGATTCACCCTGCGCATTCCCCTGTATGGCGACGGCGTGAGCACGGGCGCGCTGCCGGGGCTTGCTCCCGAGCCGCAATCCGCGGAGGCCGCATGGAGCTGAGCGGCGTCTTTGCCCCCGCAACCACGCCGTTCGATCCCGTAACGGGCGACGTGGACGTGATCTCCATGCGCGCCAACCTGCGGCGCTGGATGGAGACGCCGTTGAGCGGAGTGGTGCTGTTCGGGTCCACCGGCGAGGGCGTGCTGCTGGACGAGGAAGAAAAGGTGAGGCTGACGGCGGCCACCCGCGAAGTGGTGGACGGCGGCCGGCTGCTGCTGGCGGGCACGGGGGCGGAAAGCACCCGTTCCGCCATCCGGCAGACGCGCGCCGTGGCCGCCGCCGGGGCCGACGCGGTGCTGGTGCAGCCGCCCACCTTCTACAAGCCCCTGCTTACCCCCGCCGCCCTGCGCGACCACTACCTGGCCGTGGCCGAGGCGGCTCCCGTTCCCGTCATCCTGTACCAGGTGCCGCCCAAGTTCAGCGGCATGGAGCTGGAGCCGGGGCTGGTGCACGAGCTGGCCAAGCACCCCAACATCGTCGGCATCAAGGACTCGTCGGGCGACCTGCGCACGCTGGGCGACCTGACCGACGCCTGCCGCGGCGGGTGCGACGTGCTGTCCGGCAGCGGCGCCATCATGTACGCGGCGCTGGAGATGGGGGCGGTGGGCGGCATCCTGGCCGTCTCTCTCCTTCTTCCCAACGAGTGCGCGGCGCTGGTGCGCGCCTTTGGCGAGGAGCGCTTCGGCGAGGCGGGGCGCCTGCAGGAGCGCATCGCCCCGCTGCACAAGGTAGTGGTGGCGGACCTGGGGATCCCGGGGATGAAGGCGGCGCTGGATTCCATGGGAATGCACGGCGGGGCGCCCCGGCCGCCCATCCAGCCGCTGCGCAACCGCGACCGCGGGCGCCTCGCCGACGCGCTGGCGGCGGCGGGGATTTTGCCGAATCCGATCGCGGCGTAGGGGGAGTGCGGGAGTGCGTTCGTCATCCCGTCTCGGTAAAAGAGTTTCACGCAGAGGTCGCAGAGGGTACGGAGAGGACGCAGAGGCGCTTGCATGCCCTCTGCGTCCTCGCTGTCTTCTCTGCGCCCTCTGCGTGAAATGCAGTTTCTGCTTTATCGAGGCGTCACCCTGCTGAGTGGTACCCCCCGGCTCCTCACCGGACCAGGTGGAAGCGCTCCTGGCGCGCGAGCACCCAGCGGCGGGTGCCGTCGGCGTCGATCCAGGCCTCTTCCTCCAGCGCCATCCGCACCGGCTGGCCGCCCCACTCGGCCACCGGCGTGGTCGCCTGCAGCTCGATGGAGAACCAGCTGTTCGGCACCAGCGTCACCTCGCCGCGTCCCTCCACCCCGTCCTGCCGGTCCCACAGCCCGATCAGCGGCCCCGCACCGTGCCCGTGGTCGCCGACGGGGTGCGTGTACACGGTCCCGTCGATCCCCTCCGCCCGCATCCGCTCACGCGTGGCGCGCAGCACGGCGTTGCCCGTGGCGCCGGGGCGCATCTCTTCCAGGAGCAGGTCCTGCAGGCGGTTGGCCCGGCGCAGCGCCGCGTACAGCCCGGCGGGCGCATCGGTTTCGCCCTCGCGAAGCACGTAGCCCATGTGCTGCGTGTCGGTGTTCAGCCCCAGCGCCGTCACGCCGAAGTCGGTGTGCAGCACGTCGCCGCGGCGGATCACCGGGTCCGCCGAGTCGCCCATCTCCACGCCAGCCCTCTGCACCGTCACCGAGGGCTGGAACCACGTCCCCAACCCCAGCTCCACCAGGCGCTGCCGCATCCACCAGACGACATCCTCCGTGCGCGTTTCGCCTGGCTTCACCACTTGGCTGGAGAACGCGGTTCGGATGATGTCGTGCGCCACCTGCTGCATCCGCACGTACGAGGGCATCATCTCCGGAGGCCGCTCCTCGATGTAGCGTAGCGCCAGCATCTCGCGGCGGACCACGCGGTCACGGTAGCGCGCCGGGAGCGCCTCGCGCAGCTGCTCCCATTCGCCGGCGGTGAGGCCATCGGAAAAGGCGTGCGTGTGCGAGATGTTCACCGCGATGGTGGCCGGGTCGCACGCCTCCACCAGCGGAGGCAGAAGCCGCCACTGGTCGGTGCCGTATGGCTCGGCCGGGCGCACGGTGGGGCCGGCCGTTCCCAGGGCCGCCTGCGGGTCGCGCACCACGCGGTACAGCCCGCCCTGCGGCGATCCGCCGATGGCGATGCGCTCCACCCCACGCTCCGCGCCGCGGTCGCAGAACACGTAGATCGTCCGCCGGCGTGCCGCCATCGTCGTG
>NZ_DATBNB010000586.1 GCF_036554565.1 Longimicrobium sp.
CCCCCATCGCAAGACTACGGAGGCACCGCCGCACTTGTCCCACATGGGACGCGAGTGCCTCACCTATTTAGTTCGGGGGTGTGCACTGTTAACCCGCCTCGTCGCCTTGACACCCCCGCCCGCCTCAGCTTAGTTTCGCGCTTCCCGAACGGCCGTTCGAACGATCGTTCGATAGAGTGGCGGCACGGAAACGGCGGAGGGCTCCGGCCCACCGCCGCTCGCCGTGAGCGCGACTGAGATACTGAGCCCTTCGCCCCCGCACGGAGACGAACGGATGGCCCGCTATACCGAAGAAGAGCTGAAGGAAAAGGTCCACAACGGCTTCATCGTCGAGTATCCCGACGAGATGACCGAGGGCTACCGGAAAGCGTTGATCGTGCAGCTGATGGTGCAGGCCGACACGGAGCTCGTCTCCGCGCCGGCGTACTTCGGCGCGGCCAAGGACGCGCCGTCCACGAACACCATGGTCAGCGCCACGGCCATCATCCAGGACGAGCTGGCGCACGCCAACATCGCCTACCGCCTGCTGGAAGACCTGGGGCTCGACAAGGAGCAGCTGGTGTACGGCCGGCAGCCGCACGAGTTCAAGCATCCGTACGGCTTCGACCATCCGCTGGAGAACTGGGCGGAGCTCGTGGTGGCCAACGGACTGTACGACCGCGCCGGCATCACGCTGCTGGGCGACGTCTTCAAGAACACGTCGTACGGCCCGCTGAAGCGCGCGCTGGTGAAGGTGGACCAGGAAGAGACCTTCCACCTGCGCCACGGCGAGATGTGGATGAAGCGCCTGGCCAACGCGGGCGGCGAGGCCAGGGAGCAGATCCAGCGCGCGGTGGACTGGATGTTCCCCATGGCGGTGGAGTGGTTCGGCCTCCCCGACGACATGAAGCGCCACTCGGGCCAGCTGGACTACAAGCTCAAGGGGATGACCAACGACGAGCTCCGGCAGACGTGGATGCAGTCCACGGTGCCGCTCTGCGAGGGGCTGGGCATCGACGTGCCCGCGCACTGGAGCGAGGACGAGCAGAAGTACGTGCTGGACTTCGCCTTCCCCTGCCAGTACGACGAAGACGAGAAACGCTGGCTGTTCGGCGAGGGCCAGATCAGCTGGGAAGCGGTGTTCGAGCGCTGGAAGCGCCGCGGCCCGGCGAACAAGCAGTTCATCGAAGCCATCCAGGACGGCCGCGGCTTCCGCGCCCAGCTGGCCGCCGCCTGATGGCCTGCGCCACGAGCCCCGACCGGTTCGGAGGCGAGGAGGGCGGCGTCGCCGTTCTCGACGAGCCGCGCGCCTATCCCGTTCCGCCCCAGGCGCGCACGGGCCCGCTGTGGGATGCGCTACGCGAGGTGATGGATCCCGAGATCCCCATTTCGCTGGTCGACCTGGGGCTGATCTACGACGTGCGCCAGGACGGCGGATCGGTGGAGGTGGACCTGACCTTCACCGCGACGGCCTGCCCCTGCATGGCCTTCATCCACTACGACATCCAGGACCGCCTGCAGCGCGAGCCCGGGGTGGACGAAGTAAAGGTGATCGAGACCTGGACCCCCGCGTGGACCAAGTCGCGGATTTCGCCCGAAGGCAGGGCGGCGCTGAAGACCTTCGGCGTGTCGATGTAACTACGAGTGCGAGAGTGCGAAGTGCGAAAGTGCGAGAGTAACGGCGCTTCGCATCCACCACTTTCGCACTCTCGCACTTTCGCACTTTCGCACTGGTTTTCTTCCGTGATCGAACCCGTCTTCGAAGTCTTTGCGCGCAAGAACCGCGGTGAGCCACTGCGGCACATCGGCTTCGTCAATGCCATGAACGGCGACCTGGCCCGCGTGTACGCCTGGAAGGAATACGACGAGCAAAACTGGGAAGAGATGTGCGTGATCCCGCGATCCGCCATCATTCCCGTGGACCCCGAACGCAGCACCTTCGTGACGATGATGGGAGAGGACGGCGCACAGGAGATCGTCCATGCGCGCGGCACGGGCTCGTACGGCGGCAGCGAGATGGCCGTGAAGGAGGCCCGATGAGCGTCGCCTCTCCGGACGCCCGCATCGAGTCCGCCTCGGAGCTTGCGGACGAATCGCGCCAGGCGCTACGCGACCTGATCCTGTCGCTGGCCGACAGCAAGCGCGTGCTGGGGCTGCGCTACAGCGACCGCATGCTGGGCGCGCCCACGCTGGAGGCGGGGATCGCGGCGTCGTCCATGGCGCAGGACGAGTGGGGGCACGCGCGCCTGACGTATGCCCTGCTGGGCGACTTCGGCGACGGGCCCAAGGCGCTCGAGCACGAGCGCCCGGCCGCCGAGTACCGCAGCCACCCCGCGCTGGACGCCGGGTTCGAGTCGTGGAGCGACTTCATCGCCTGCATCCTGCTGATCGACACGGCGCTCGCCACGCAGTACGGCGCGCTGGCCGACGGCCGCTACACGCCGGCGCTCAACCGCGTGCAGAAGATGCTGGACGAGGAGCGCTTCCACTTCCAGTACGCGGCCGGCTGGGTGCGCAAGATCGCCTCGATCGACGAGCTGCGCCCCGAGCTGCAGACGTCGCTCTGCCGCTACATGCCGCAGGCGCTGCAGTGGCTGGGGGATGATGCGGCCGCGGGCACGCAGCGGCTGACGAGCGAGGGACTGTCCGCGTACGATCCGACGACGCTTCGCCAGCGCTTCCTGGCGAAGGTGGGACCGGTGCTGGAAGAGATCGGGATGGCGGATGCGCTGGACGTGTCGCGCGGCGCGGAGGGATTCGCCTGCGGCACGGCGCTCGACTGGACGGGATGGAACGAGCGCACCCGCCGCACGGGCGGCGAGCTGGACGAGGTGACGGCCGCCCGCGCCCGCGGCGACAAGAACCGCGCCCTGCTGCTGGACTGATGGCCGAGCCCCGCGCCGAGCCCGCCCGGGTAGACGGGCTTCCGGAGTCTGCCCCCTGCCCGTTCTGCGAGGGATCGGACACGAAGCTGCTGAACCCCTTCGGCGGGCAGCTCTCGGTGGCGCAGTACTGGTGCAACCGCTGCCGCACGGGCTTCGAGTTCATCAAGTGGGATGACCACGAGCCCGAAGACTGATCCAAGGAAAACAGCACCACGCAGAGGACGCGGAGGATAATGGAGAGGACGCAGAGAACCGAATGGGGTTCTCTGCGTCCTCTCTTTTTACTCTGCGTCCTCTGCGTGAAACCGCCGTTCAGGGATCAGAGGCCGCCGAACGGAGTCCCGCCGCTGTCCTGCTGCTGCGGCTGCTGCTTCACGCGGGGCGGCCGGCCGAAGCTGTACTGCAGCGTCAGGTGAAGCGCGCGCGAGGTCTGCGTCCGCTCGGTGAGCTGGATGAGGTTGTCGTCACCCGCCTGGATGCGGAAGCGCATCGTGTTGAACGGGTCCGACACGCGCAACGTCAGGTTCATCTTCTCGCCGTACAGCTTCTGCCGGACGGACACGTTGGCCATCTGCATGGCCGCGAAGCGCCCGCCCTCGATCTGCATGGGAGCGCGGTACTGGTACTGCGCCGAGAACGAGGTGCGCGGCGTGAAGTTGTAGGTGCCGTTGAACTTCGCCATCCAGGTCACCGCGTCGGTGGCCAGGCTCGACTCACCGCCGGTGCCCGACGTGACCATCTTGAAGACGTTGAACGACGCGAGGCCGTTGAACGTCTGGCCCACGCGCAGCGATCCGTTCAGGTCTGCCCCCCACGACGTTCCCGTGTCCAGGTTCTTGAAGCTCACCGACGTCACCTCGCGCCCGTTCACCACGTCGTCCGTGTCGACGACGGCGCGGATGATGTCGGTGGTGCGGCGGTAGAAGGGCGAGAACTGCAGCGATCCCAGCGCCCCCGAGTGCTGAAGGCTCAGCTCCAGGGCGTCCGTGTACTCCGGGTTCAGCCGCG
Source organism: Longimicrobium sp. (assembly GCF_036554565.1). Taxonomy (NCBI): domain Bacteria; kingdom Pseudomonadati; phylum Gemmatimonadota; class Longimicrobiia; order Longimicrobiales; family Longimicrobiaceae; genus Longimicrobium; species Longimicrobium sp. The sequence goes on from NZ_DATBNB010000586.1 coordinate 3,873, forward strand.
GGTTGCCCACGAACACGTTCTGGATGTCGAAGAACGTGGGGAACGGGTTCAGCTGCCCGCTGCCCGGCCGGTTGATGCGCCGCGAGTAGCTGAGCTTGGCCTGCGTGTTGTCGCTCACCTTGTAGCTCACCAGCCCGCTGGGAAAGAAGCTGGTGTAGTCGTGCGGAAAGCTTTCCCCGGAGTTGGCCAGCGAGAAGTCGCGGCTGGCGTACTCCGCACGCAGCCCGCCCTGCAGCTCAAGCTTGCCCATGCCATGGCTGTACACGCCGTAGATGGCGTTCACGGTCTCGTCGAACTCCAGCGCGTTGCTCAGGTCGCTGGGCGCCCACGCCCCGGTGCCCAGCGGGTCTTCGCGCACGTCGAAGTCGCGGTCCAGCAGGCGCGAGGTGCCCTTGTACCCCGTCTCCAGCTTGGTGCGCTGCCCGAACGACCGCGTGTAGTCGGCCTGCGCGGTGAACTGGTACATCGTCAGCGCGGTAACGTTCTGCTCCGCGTCCCTCAAGCCCAGGCCGGGGGCCGTCTGGCGCCAGAGATCCACGCGGTCCTCGTCGGCCAGGCGATTGGCGCGCAGCTCGGCCGAGAACTCGTGCCGCTGCGGCTGGATGGTGCGCTTGAAGGCCAGGGTGTAGTCCGCCATGAAGGCGTCGGTCTGCGTGTCGCGCACCCGCTGGTACTCGTCCAGAAGCAGCCGCGAGCCGTCGAACACCCCGTAGGCGCTCAGCGCGTTTTCGCTGGAGTTGCGAACGTTCAGGGCGAGCGCGTTGGACACCACGTCACGCTCGTTCAGCCGGTAGTCCAGAGTGGCGTTCAGGTTGTGGCCCGCGTTGCCGTTGCCGCCGGTGATGTCCTGCTCCGTGAACGAGAGCGGATTTCCGCCGGACAGCCGCGTGCGGTCGTTGATGCCGCCCACGGTGCGGTCGTCGGTGCTGTAGCCGTAGCTGCTGAAGAAGGTGACGGCACCGGCCTGATACCCCACGTTGCCCGACGCCGCGTAGCGGTCCGCCGTGGACGCCGCCAGCTGAAGCCCGCCGCTGAGGCCCAGGTCCACGCCCTGCTTGAGTACGATGTTGATGATGCCGGCCATCCCCTCGGGATCGTACCGGGCCGACGGATTGGAGATCACCTCCACCCGCTCCAGCGTGTTGGCGGGAAGCTGCTTCAGGTAGGAGGCCAGCTGCGCACCGCTGATGGGTGCCGGGCGGCCGTTGATCTGCACCACCACGCCCTCGTTGCCGCGCAGGCTCACCTTTCCATCCGCATCCACCTGCACCGAGGGCACCGACTCCAGCACCTCGCTGGCGCTGGTGGCCGCGGGGGCCACGTCCCGCACGCGGTAGGCGTTGCGGTCAGGCGCAATGGTGACGGCCTGGGCCTGCCCCGTCACCTCGATGGCTTCGAGCATCACGGCGGCGCGCGGCAGGCGGATGCTTCCCGCGTTGGCCCGCGGCGCGGCGGGCGTCACCGTGAAGGTGGAGGTCTGGGGCGCGTACCCCATCATGCTCACGCGAAGCACGTAGTTGCCCGGACGCAGCCCCTCGATGCGGAACGACCCGTCAGGCCGCGCGATGGCGCCGGCGACGAGCGTGGAGTCTGCCGCCCGCCGCACCGCCACGCTGGCCGAGGCCACGGCGGCGCTGGTGCCGGCATCCACCACCGTGCCGCGGACTTCTCCGGGACCGGCGGCGGGCGGCTGCGGGGGCCCACCCTGGGGCCGCTGCCCACTCTGGGGCGGCCGCTGCCCGGCCGGCTGCGGGGGGCTGCCCTCGGGGCGCGCACCCTGGGGCGGACGCTGCGGGGGTGTCGTCTGGGCCAGGAGCGGGCCGCCGCCGCTCAGGAGCGAGCAGGTAAGGACGGCGAACAGGATTCTCTGCATCGCAGGAACTCTCGGGGTGAGTGGGTGAGCGCTGTACCAGCCTACTAGTACACTAATGATGCAGGACGGTGGAGGCAAGGGTTTCGTTTCGAGCCGGTCACCTGGCGGGCGGGGCGACCGGCCCCCACGTCCCTGCCGTTGTTCGCTACGAGACGTGCACGTCGGAGGTTTCACCTGCGCCCCGTCCGTAACGATGAAGTACTTTACATTGCAAACCACTTTCACGCAAGAGCCATGTTCGGCGGGGAGCCGTCGGGTGAGCGGGGACGCCAGAGCGCACGTGTAATCCTTGACGAGGCCCGAATCCATACGGGCAACGCGCCAAAGCCTGTCATCCTGAGGCCCAGGCGCGCCGTGCCCGCCCGTACGACGAGCCTCGCGGGCCGAAGGATCCAGCCAGCGGAACCGTACAAGCCCGGGCGCGGCAGCGGTCGCGGATGCCCGGACCTCGGCTCTGCGGGGGCCCTCACCCGTCCTCGCCTAGGCTCGTCCACCCTCTCCCACAAACAGCGTGGGAGAGAGGGGGTACACACCAGCGTCAGTGCACGTCGTCAGGGCCGACGAAGCGCAGCCGCATCACTCCACACGCCGTTTGATGTGTGGCGCCGGTGTCCCAAGATCCCGGACGAAGTTCGATTTTGTCTGTCCGGCCGGTGGCGGGAAAAGTGTAAATAATAATTCGCATTTTTGCTATCCACTGTGTTCACCTACGTTTGATTAACGGTACCCATGTGCCATCTGTGGCGTCAACTATATCCACTTTACAGGGCTGTTTTCCCTCGCTAAGTTTTGCGAACGCCACGACGTAATCTACGCGCGCTAACCCGCCACTGCCTTTCGTTCCCGCCGAGGCGTGAAAAGGCAAAGCAGGGCCGCGCCAGCCGGCTGGCTGGGCGGCGAATCCCCGGCGCACCCGCGCCCATTCCGCACAGAGGAAACCTCGCATGGAAACTCGCAAGTACGCCTCCCTTGTGGCCGTGGTGCAGGAACACCTGGCCGGCCGCGACTCCGTTGCCCGCGACCTGCTGGCCGGCCTCGTCGACGGCCAGCTTCAGCCGGGGCGTCCCGAAGACCTTCGCTACTTCATCTTCGCCTCGGCGCTGTCGCGGCGGCTGCAGTCCGACAAGTCGGCCGAGATCAACCTGTACCTGCGCCAGTACGAAAAAACGCAGATCACCCTGTTCAACCTGCTGGCCGAGCACCTGCCCACCGTGGCCATGGCCGGCCCCCTGGCCAACGAGGTGCTGGCCCGCTTCGTGGGCGGGCACGACGAGGTGACGCTGCTGGACGTGGGCATCGGCTCGGGGCGCCAGGAGGTGGCCCTGGTGCACCTGCTGGCCCAGCGCGGCACCCTGCCCCGCAAGCTGAACGTGGTCGCCATCGAGCCCGACGCGGGCAGCCTGCTGGAGGCCTCCTTCAACCTGGGCGAGGCCGCGGAGGCGCTGGGCTTCGAGCTCGCCTTCCATCCCGTGCACAAGCTGGTGGAAGACCTGGACGAGGCCGACTGGGCGGAGTTCGGCTCGTTCGGCGCGCCGCTGGTGGTGCTGGGCGCCTTTGCCGTGCACCACGTGCGCTCGGGCCCGGAGCGGGGCACGCGCGACGACCTGTTCCACCGCCTGCGCGAGCTTCAGCCCGACGCGGTGGTGCTGTGCGAGCCCAGCAGCAACCACGACTCGCCCGACCTGATGGAGCGCTTCCAGGCCGCCTGGCACCACTTCGGGCTCACCTTCGGCCTGATCGACGGGCTGGAGGTGAACGAGCCGCAGAAGGCCGCGATGAAGATGTTCTTCGCGCGCGAGATCGACGACATCGTGGGCAACGCCGAAGAGGCGCGCTTCGAGCGGCACGAGCCGGTGGACAACTGGGTGCGCCGGATGCGCGACGCCGGCTTCGCGCCCTACCCCGAACTGG
>NZ_DATBNB010000587.1 GCF_036554565.1 Longimicrobium sp.
CCCTGGGCGGCATCGTCGCCAACCTGAACGTCGACGGCGGCAACCTGCTGGGCCGCTCCACCGACTTCCGCGTGCTGGGCGAGAACAAGAGCACGCTGGGGCCCGGCTTCGCGCGGTTCGTGGCGGGGCAGGGATGGCGCACCGCGCCCGACGAGCACCCGGAGCGCGGCTACTTCTACCGCTCGGACCACTTCTCCTTCGCCAAGGCGGGCATTCCCGCCATCTCCATCGCCGCGGGAACGGAGTACGAGGGCAAGCCGGCGGGGTGGGGAACGCAGCAGCAGGAGGCGTACACCGCGCGCTGCTATCACCAGCCCTGCGACGAGTACCGCGCCGACTTCGACCTGACGGGCGCCGTGCAGCTCTCCGAGGCTGTGCTGAGCTACGCCCTGCAGATCGCCAACGGCAGCGAGATGCCCGAGTGGAGCCCGGACGCGGAGTTCCGGCGGCCGTCGTCGCGATAGGCCGGCAGGTACGGAACCACGTGGTACGGCAGTGCTTCCCCCATGGAGGCGCTGCCGTGTTCTACCGAGCTACAGGAGATGTGGATGAGAGGGATGCGATGGATTCTGCTCGTGGCGGGGCTTCTGCTGGCGCCGATGGTCTCGGCGGCGCAGGAAACGCCGGAGCAGGTGGTGCAGCGCTACTTCGAGACGTTCAGGAGCGGCGACTTCGCCGCGAACGCCGCGATGATGGACCCCGCCGCGCTGGCCGAGCTGAAGACGGCGATGGTCGGCGTCGCCGACGCCACCGGGGTGTCCGCGGATGAAACGCAGGCCCACCTGCGCGAGACCTTCGGCGTGCAGAACACGGCCGAGCTTCGCGCGCTGGAGCCGGCGGTGCTGTACGAGCGGATGCTGCGGTCCGTGCTGGGACAGGGCGAGATGCGCGAGGTGCTGTCGGGCGCGCGGGTGAACGCGCTGGGCCACGTGCTGGAGGGCGACACCGCCCACGTGGTCTACCGCATGAGCATGCAGGTGATGGGGAACAGCATCGACCAGGTGCAGGTGGCACCCGTGCGCCGGGTGGACGGGCGGTGGCGGGTACTGCTCACCGGCAGCTTCGCGGCGATGATCAACGCCATGCCGGCCGCTGGAATCGAGCCCTGATGGTGATGCAGCCGCTTCACGAGGCCGAGCTGGCCGGGGGCACCACGGGGGAGCTGGCCGACCTCGCCGTCCAGGCGGTGGAGACGGCCGCGCTGGACATGGGGTTGAACCCGCTGCTCTTCGCCCGGGAGCTGGCCCAGGGAGAGATCGGGCTGCTCGTGTCGTACCTGCGCGCGGCCTCGGCCCACGTGAACGACCTGGACCTGCACGACCGCATCGACCGGCTGCTTCACCGGCTGACGGAGTGGACCCAGGACGCGGAGTAGAACCAGCGCCGAGTCAATGTCACGGCGCTACATTGCGCGCCTGTGGCGGAAAAAGAAAAGGCGGGACGAGAAGCTGCTCGTCCCGCCTTCCTTTCATTCCGCCGCCGGCCGCTCCGATTTCTTCTTTTCCAGCGCTCGCGCGTATTTCCGGAAGCCGTCCACCACGTCGTCCGCGTACGCGAACATGTTGCCGACGGCTACCTCCGCTTCCTTGGGCAGCGCCATCTCCAGCAGCTCGATGGCGCGCCGGATGGCCTTGGCGCGCGCGTGGCTGGCGCCCTGCTCGGCGCGGATCCGGCGCTGCCGCTTCCGCGGAACAGCGCCTCCTTCCAGGACGGCGCGGCCGCTATCCGTCACCATCACACGGCCGTTGTGCTCTTCGATGCAGTCGCGCGACTTGAGGGCGCGCACGATGCGTCCGTCCAGGTCAGCAGCCGAAACGGGGCTGGCCTGTCGGTGCAGGTAGCGAAGAAGATCGACCTGTTTGTCGTTCAAAGCCTGGGACATGACGGAAAAATGTTGCTGCGCACTCGATCCCGCAAGCCCCGTCTGCAAACTCCGCGCATTCGCTCGCTTTTCGCCAATCGATTTATCTTTGTAACGGTACAGCAATTTGCGACAACATGCACCCGCGCGCAGGCACTCAAACAGATATACGGAAAAAACGCGGCCCGGAAACTGGCTCCGGACCGCGATCTTTCTGTCGACTCCTACTCCGCGTCGAACGCGCCTGCTTCAGTCTCCGCGCATTTCCGCTGGATCGATCCCCTCGCGCAGGCACCACTCGCGGTAGACGGAGGGAAGGATCTCGGACGGCTTGATCTCGCTGCGTCCGCCCCAGAAGACGTTGGTGTAGCCGAGCGGAATGCCGGCTTCTTCCAGGTGCCGGTCGATGGCGGCCTTGTGGGCCAGCACCAGCTCCTTGTCCGTCCCGTGCGCCACGCCCATCACGTTCACGTCGCCGAACTCGGGGCCGCCCTCGCGCCAGTAGGCGTGCGTCATCACGTAGTGCCGGCCCACCTCGCGCCCGGCGTCCATCTCGCGTCCCGGCGGCACCTTCCAGTGGAACAGCGCGTTGTACCGCGTCACCCGCGTTCCCGCCGCGGACGGCTTCACGTGCTCCAGGAAGGTGCTGAACCGGCCGACCACGCCGCGCTCGTTCAGTCCCCGGGCCACCTCCAGAAACGTCTCCAGCGGCACCCCGGCCTCCGCCGCGCGCGGGGCCCACGGGTCGGCGGAAATTTCTTCGACGGCGAACTCGCGCTTCAGCGGCCCCAGCACCTGCCATTCCAGCTCCGAGAGCTCCACCATGGCGGTGTTCTGCACCGCGCCGGGCTCGTCGCTGCGCGCGCCGGGCTCCATTCCACGGCGGCGGACGTGGCCCACGCCCAGGGTGAAGAGCGCCCTGGCCGGGAGCAGCTTGTACGCTTCGGCCCCGACCTTCTGGCGAAGGTACTCGGCGTGCTTCTGCAGCGAGAAGCCCTGGGGCACCTTGAGGGTGGTCCACAGGCGGTACTTGCTGCCAGTAGTTTCGGCGTCGGTGGAGCGGACGACCACGTGGCCGCTGAACGGGTCCTGCTGGAACATGTAGTTGAAGGCGGCGTCCAGCTTTTCGGGCGCCACGTTCCACGCCACCAGCGCGCCGGGCGCCAGGTTGGTGGCCAGCATGGTCTGGCGCACGCGGCGGATGACGCCCGCGGCCAGCATGGCGCGCACGCGCTCGATCACCGTCTCCAGGTCCACGCCCGAAAGCCGGCTGATCTCGTGGAACGGCTGGGCCTGGAAGCCCTGGATGCGGTCCTCGGAAACGGCGAGAATGCGCGCGTTCACCGGGTCGGTGGTTTCCACCGGCACGGTACCGGTCGCTGCCTCGTTCGAGTTATCGGTCATCAGCTGCTCGATTCGTATTTTGTCATCCACGCCGGCACCGAGTCATCCTAAGCCCGGCCAGCCCCCCGACCACCGTCCACGCGGGCACCCTGTCATCCTGAGGCCCAGGCGCACCCTAATCGCCCGTACACCCTGCTGCGCGGGCCGAAGGATCTTGCCGCGGATACGTACCAGCCCGGGCGCGGCAGCGGTCACGGAAGCATTGGCCTCGGCTCCGCTGGGGCCCTCACCCGTCCTCGCCCAGGCTCGTCCACCCTCTCCCACAAACAGCGTGGGAGAGGGGGTACACTTCAGGCTCTGGTGCGTGGGCTGGCTGCTACGCGGAACTTCAGCCCGGAGTGCGCCCCCGCACGGGCGAATGAATTCGCTGCAACGACCACACGAAGTCTGCCTTCGCAGACTGGCCTGCCCGGGTGTGGGTCGAAGCCCGGGGCGCGCCCGGAAGGTGGTGCAGTTCTCCCCCTCTCCCGCTTGCGGGAGAGGGGGCCGGGGGGAGAGGGCAGCCGGGGCCCGCACGGTCCTCTCCGAAGCGCTCCGACCTGCGGTGCGCCTCCCGCACGGGCGAATGAATTCGCTGCAACGACCACACGATGTCCACCTTCGTGGACTGCCTTGCTCTCGTGCTTCCGCCGCGGTGTGGCGCGCCCTGACTGTGTGGCGGATCCCTCAGTCGCTGCCGGCTAAGGCGTGCGGGCGGGTCCGTCGTGGCCGCTCCATCGGGATGACATTCCGTGGGTGGCGATCGGTCCGCAGGGGAACCGCGAGCCTTAGCCCTCGCCCGCGCCGGTGCCCGCGGCGGGCGCGTCCTCCCGCAGGGTGACCTTGTACACCTCGGGCGGGGCGTTGGGCTTCACGCGAACCGACTTGGCCGGAATGCCAACGTTCACGTGGTACGGCCGCACGTTCTTGGTCGCCACGGCCATCGCGCCCACCATGGCGTTCGTGCCGACGTGCGTGCCGGCCAGCACGGTGGCGTGATAGGTGATGCGCACGTCGTCGGCGATCACCGTCTTCAGGTTGCTCACGTCCACCTGGTCGACGATGGAGTGCGTGTGCGAGTAGATGTTCGCGAAGTCGCTGATGGACACCCGGTCGCCCAGCACGATGCCGCCGCGGTCGTCCAGCAGCACGTTGCGGTGCACCACCACGTCGTCGCCCACCTCCAGGTTGTACCCGTAGCTGAACTCCACATTGTGGAAGCACTTGAAGTTGCGGCCCACGCGCTTGAAGATGAACGGCGCCAGCGTCCGCCGGAACTGCACGCCCAGGTGCACGTTGCCGCCCAGCGGGCTGCGGTCGAACATCTGCCACATCCACAGCAGCGGCTTGCGCGCCTGGAACGCCTCGTCGTCGATCTCGGCGTAGTATTCCGGCTCCAGCGTCACGTTGCGTGCGTCCATCTGCGCCAGCCCCGCCCGCACGGCGAGCGGCAGCGTCGCGGGATCGCGGTCCAGCATGCCGGGATAGAAGAGCGCCGTCAGCGTGCGGCGGCACAGCTCCCAGCGGTCGTCGCCGCGCTCCAGGCCCGTGCGGATCTCCTCCAGCCACTCCGCGTACAGCGCCGTGGCGTCGGCCGCGGGCTCCAGCTTTCTCAGGGGATATCGGGGCATCGTCAGAGCGCGTCGTTCGGTCGGTGCGTGCGGCGCGGAGTGTGCGCCATGGTGCCCCAAAGGTAATCCCGGCCCGTGCGCGCCCGCAAACCTGCCGGCATTGCCGGGGGGCGTGCGCCGGAACAGATTCGGTGATCCGAAACCCCGGCGGGCGCCAGTGCGTATCGGTGTGGATCGGCCTCCACACGTAAGGGCCGGCGGCGCGGCACGACCAATGCGCGTCTCCGGTCCGTCCAACTGAACCGCAACCGCCAATGTCCGTGATGCACGACGTTCTGCGCGACCGCGTGATGCGGCACCTGGAGGCGCTTCCCGAAGCGCAGCTGTACCAGGCGCTGGACTACATCGAGTTCCTGTCGTCCAAGTACAACCGCTCCGTGCGGCAGCCGGGGGGCATCCAACGCTTCGGTGAGGTACTGGAAGACAAGATGCGGCAGCAGGGGCTGGCGTTCGGCACCATCCGCGGCGCGCTGAGCGTGGTGGGGACGGCCGGCAAGGTGGTGTCCGGGATCACCGACGCGGGGCGCTCCGTCGTCCGCGAGGTGGAGAACCTGGTGACGCCCGCGCCGGAGCCGCCGCCGCCCTCCGCCCTTCCGCCGGCCGCGCATCCCACCTCCGCCGCGCCCAACCCGGCGCCCGCGCAGGGCGGGGGATGGTTCGACACGGCGGGGCGTATGGTGTCGGGGATCACCGAGGCGGGCCGGACGATGTGGAACGAGGTGAGCGCGCCGCCGCCTCCCGCGCAGAACGGCGGCCCGGCGCAGCCCGACCCGGTACGGCAGCCGGACGGCGACCCGGGTCCGCCGCGCATTCCGTAAGCAGGACGCCTTACCCCAACCCGGAGGGCACGTGCAGTACAGCGACGACGATCCCCAGCCGCACGGCGGCGAGCACGACGACGACCTGGTGGGCCCGCGCCGCGGCGCCACGTCGCGCGGCTCCGAGGGCGGAGGCGCGATGTCCGGGGGCCAGGGCGCCTCGGGCGCGCAGCACTCCGGCGGGCCGTGGGAGCCGGCGGAGGGCGACGAGGACCTGATCGGCCCGCGCAGGCGCTCGCGGTTTTCGCTGGACGACGACGCGGCCGACGAGCCGCCGGTGCGCCGCCCCGCTCGATCCCCTCGTTCAGGCAGTGGCGGGGGAGACCCGGCGCAGGTGGCCCTGAGCGTCGTGCGCGAGCTGCCCAGCTTCCTTCGCCTGCTGATGGGGCTGGCGCGCGATCGCCGCGTATCGATCGTGGACAAGGCGCTCGTGGGCGCAGCCGTCGCCTACTTCTTCGTTCCCGAAGACGCCATCCCCGACTTCGCCGCCCCGTTCATCGGGCAGGTGGACGACGTCATCGTTCTCGGCGTGGCGCTGGGGCGCCTGCTGAGCAACGCGGGGAGCGAGGTGCTGCTGGACCACTGGCACGGCGACATGGAAACGCTGGAGCAGGCCATGTCGGTGCTGGACCGGGCGTCCGGGGCGCTCCCCGGGGCCCTGCGCAACCTGATCGGCGCCCGCTAGTCCCGGCCCGATCGGCGAAGAAAGCCCGCTCTCCTCGATGGGGAGCGGGCTTTTCGCCGTCGCGATGAACCGGCGCGGAGCCGGTTGACAGGGGTGCAAGGAAGGCCCTAACTTCCGCCATGGAAAGACGAAACGCCGCAGAGACAACCCAAACGCCCGCCGTCCTCCTCCGCCATCGCGGAGCCGAGGCCCGGCGGGCGCGCCGCATCGTGGAGGACCGATGAACCGACCGGACGCGCCCGCGCCCCGCTTCGTGGGCGAGGGGCTGACCTTCGACGACGTGCTGCTGGTGCCGCGCCGCTCGGCCGTGCTCCCCGCGCACACCAGCGTCGCCACCCGCCTGACGAACAAGATCGACCTGGCCATTCCGCTGATGTCGGCGGCCATGGACACGGTGACCGAAAGCCGCATGGCCATCACGGTGGCGCGCGAGGGCGGCATCGGCATCATCCACAAGAACATGTCCATCGACCGCCAGGCCGAGGAGGTGGACCGGGTGAAGCGTTCCGAGAGCGGAATGATCCAGAATCCGGTGACCATCGGCCCCGACGAGACGCTGACTGACCTCATGCGGCTGATGGAGAAGTTTTCCGTCAGCGGCATTCCCGTGGTGGGCGGCGACGGGCGGCTGGTGGGCATCATCACCAACCGCGACCTGCAGTTCGAGTCGGACCGCACCCGGCCCATCCACGAGGTGATGACGCGCGAGGGGCTGGTGACGGCGCCCGTGGGCACGTCGCTGGAAGAGGCGGTGCAGATCCTTCACAAGCACCGCATCGAAAAGCTGCCTGTAGTCGATGCCGACGGCGTGCTGCGCGGGCTGATCACGGTAAAGGACATCCGCAAGCGGGCGCAGTTTCCCAACGCGTGCAAGGACGAGCGCGGCCGGCTGCGCGTGGGCGCGGCCATTGGCGCCAGCCTGCGCGACGTGGACCGCGCGGCGGCGCTGGTGCAGGCGGGGGTGGACGTGCTGATCGTCGACACGGCGCACGGCCATTCCGAGGGCGTGCTCGACGCGGTGGCGCGCATTCGCGAGGCCTTTCCCGACGCGCAGCTGATCGGCGGCAACGTGGCGACGCGCGAGGGCGCGGCGGCGCTGGTGGAGCGCGGGGTGGATGCGGTAAAGGTGGGCGTGGGCCCGGGCTCCATCTGCACCACCCGTGTCGTGGCGGGTGTGGGCGTCCCCCAGCTCACCGCGGTAATGGATGCGGTGGAGGGCGCCGCCGGGCGGGTGCCGGTGATCGCCGACGGCGGCATCAAGTACTCCGGCGACATCGTCAAGGCGCTGGCGGCCGGGGCGCACGCGGTGATGATGGGCTCCATGCTGGCGGGCACGGAAGAAAGCCCGGGCGAGTCGTTCCTGCTGGAGGGCCGGCGCTTCAAGATCGTCCGCGGGATGGGCTCGCTCGGCGCCATGAGCGAGGGCTCGGCCGACCGCTACTTCCAGGACGCGTCCGACGCGCGCAAGTTCGTCCCCGAGGGTATCGAGGGG
>NZ_DATBNB010000588.1 GCF_036554565.1 Longimicrobium sp.
TGACATTTGTCATACATTCAGGGCGGGTGCGGATGGCTTTCAGTGATGCACGGGCGGGCCTGGCAGCAGCGATTGGAAGCGATGCGTGTGGCCATTGGCCGAGGAAAGACGCGTACACGAAGAACTGGCTTCAGCACGGCAAAGTCTCGCCTGTGGATGTCCAGGCCATGCTGCTCCGCTGCAACGGAACCCAGCACCGTGAGAGCGGCCTCGTCACCGAGCCAGGCGTTCGGGTCCATGAGTTCTTCCCGGAGTGGCGGGGGGTACGGTGGTACGTGAAGGCCTATTACCATGCCGACCAGGGCCGATGGATTCTCATGAGTGCACATCCCGCGGAGGCCTAGATGAAGATCTGGAAAGAGGGCGATCTCTCGACGGCGCTCTGTCCAACGTGCGAGCGGATCAAGGATGTCGCGTTCCGTCGCCGCGTCGTGGAACTGGATCCTGGCGTGAGCATCCCCGACGTCCTCGTCGCGGTCTGCTGCGAATGCGACGAAATCGCCATGATTCCGGCGCAATCGAGTCCGCGGCTCAGGGCTGGCTTCAAGCGCGCGATGGTTACCGTGAATGCGCGCGTGCCTCGGCACCTGGAAGATGTCCTGCTGCTCCTGGCGGATGAAGGATCCCGATCACAGCCGTCTACTTCGGCGGTGGTGCGATTCCTTCTCTCGGAGTTCGCATTCAATCCAGCGCTCGCGGTGCGCGTGAAGGAGGCGCTGGGCGACGACCTGCTGGATGCGCCGGGGGATCACGAACTATCGGTTCGCGTCCCAGCGGAGCTGGTGGTCCACGTGGAGGAGGCGGCGGCCAAGGCTGGAATCGAAAGCCGCACGGCCGTCATCAAGGGGTTGCTCGCGGTGGCCAAGGAAGATGTTCTGGACGGCCGCGACGAGGTGCTGGGGAACACGATGCGCCGCGTACTCGCCGCCGTGACCTGACCCGCGGTATCTTGGGCCCTCGATCGCGGTGTGGTTGGGAAACTCGTGCACGGAGCGTGGGATGCGGGAGTGCGTGATCTTCGCGGGGAGCGGGAATCCGGAGCTGGCCCGGGCGGTGTCGGAACAGGTAGGGATGCCGCTGGGGTCGTGCAGCGTCGAGCGCTTTCCCGACGGAGAAACCTCCGTGCGGCTGCTGGAGTCGGTGCGCGGCAACGACGTGTACCTGCTGCAGCCCACCTGCCCGCCGGTGAATGACAATGTGATGGAGCTGTTCGCCTTCGCGGATGCGTGCCGGCGCGCGGCGGCGGGGCGCATTCACGCCGTGCTTCCGTACTACGGCTACGCGCGCTCCGACAAGCGGCACGGCCGACGCGAGCCGATCACCGCCAGCATGGTGGCCCTGCTGATGAAGGCGTCCGGCATCGACCACGTGCTGACCATCGACCTTCACACCACCCAGATCGAGGGCTTCTTCCCCGGCCCGTTCGACACGCTCACCGCCGTTCCCACCCTGTGCGCCGCCATGCGCGGCGAGCTTCCCGCCGATGCCGTCGTGGTGTCACCCGACGCGGGGCGGGTGAAGCTGGCGACGGAGTACGCGCAGCGGCTGGACCTGCCCCTGGCCGTGCTTCACAAGCGCCGGGAGACCGGCAGCGAAACCCGTGTCACGCACCTGGTGGGCGAGGTGGAAGGGCGCACCTGCCTGATCATCGACGACATGATCTCCACCGGCGGAACGCTGGTGGAGAGCGTGCAGGCGCTGCGCGAGGCTGGCGCGGTGGGCTTTCACGTGGCGGCCACGCACGGGCTGCTCCTGGGCAACGCCATCGCGCGACTGACGGACGCGGGCGTCCAGCGGGTGTGCGTCACCGACACCATCGTGCAGGAGCGGGACGAGGGCGGGGTCCTGCGCGTGGTCTCCGTCGCCGGGCTGCTGGCCGGCGCCCTCCGCAAGCTCGCCTCGGACGAATCGCTGGAAGAGCTGTTCTGAAATCGGACGCCGTACGGCGATACGACGCAGATCGTGCAGCGTGCATGGGCAATTCTGCAGCCGCGGCAGCCTCGATCCGGAGATGAGTGACGATCCAACCTCAAGCACCGTCATAGCTTAGGATGCGTGTTCCCGGACGGGAACATACGAGTTTCGGTGTGGCCTTGCTCGTGCACATCACTGCTACGCGCAGCGGAAGCAGAAGCTGCCAAGGCTTGACCGGCACTGCGTTCCAGGGTTATCCTAAGTGGTTGCGAGGGTTTGGTTTGCGCTTCCCTTCCGGCGCCTCTCGACCCTCCATCCCGTCCCTTCAGCCGCCACACGCGACTCCCTTGCCCATCCTCCTCGTCTTTGCCGTGGCCGCCCTGGCGGCGCTGCTGGTAACACCGGCCATCGTGCGGGTGGTTACGGCGCACGGGCTGTACGGGCACGTGCGCGGCGACTCGCCCACGCGGCGGGTTCCGCGGCTGGGGGGCATTCCCGTGTGGCTGGCGACGTCGGCGGGGATCCTGGCGGCCGTGCTCGGGCCGGGGGTGAACGCCGTGGGCGCGGGGCCGGACCGGTTCTTCGTCGGCGTGCTGGTGGCGGGCTCGCTGATGTTCGCCGTGGGGCTGCTGGACGACCTGTACAACCTGCGCCCTTCGGCCAAGCTGCTGGCCCAGTGCACCGCCGCCGTGGTGGCGTACGCGTGCGGCTTTCGCATCGACGGGATCACCTTCGCGGGCGCCACGCTCGACACCGCCGCCCTGGCGCTGCCGCTGACGCTGCTGTGGATCGTAGGCGTCACCAACGCCTTCAACCTGATCGACGGGCTGGACGGCCTGGCGACCGGAATCGGCCTGGTCGCGCTGTGCACCACGCTTACCGTGGCGCTGATGCTGGGCAACCTGGAGGTGGCCATGGCGTGCGCCGCCCTGGGCGGCGCGCTGCTGGGCTTCCTCCGCTACAACTTTCGCCCCGCGCGCATTTTCCTGGGCGACTCGGGAAGCATGTTCGTGGGTTTCATGCTGGCGGTGCTGTCGGTGCACGGGAGCACCAAGAGCGCCGCGGCCGTGCTGGTGGCGGTGCCGGTGCTGGTGCTGGCGCTCCCCATCATGGACACGCTGCTGGCCATCGTGCGGCGCTGGCTGCGGGGCACGCCCGTGTTCGGCGCCGACGAGCGCCACCTTCACCACCGGCTGCTGGCCGTGGGCGTAACCCACGTGCGCGCCGTGGTGCTGCTGTACCTGATGGCCGCGGCGCTCGCCGTCTTCGGCGTCCTGCTGGCGTTCGGGCCCCCGTCGCTGGTGGCGGCCGTGGCCCTGGGCGGCGCGGCGGTGTCGATGGTTCTGCTGCTGGCCGGCATCAAGGTGCTGGGCTACTACGAGTTCGTGGAAGCGGGCGCGGTGCTGCACTCGGGAATGCGTGGCATCCGCCAGAGCATCCGCGACCAGATCCACGCACGCGACGTGGCGCAGGTGCTGGCCCGCGCCGAGTCGATGGAGCACATCGAGGCGATCCTGGGCGACAACGCCGAGGGGCTGGGGCTGCTGTACGCGACGGTCTGCCGCGAGTCGTCGCCGGTGGGCGGGCGCTCGGTGCTCCCCCGGACGGTGGCGGCGGGCGCATGGAAGCTGGAGTGCCCGGTGGAGCTGAACTACGCCAACGCCGATCCCTACGTGCTGCGCGTGTGGACGGAGGCACCCGACGACCTGCGCCTGCTGACGGCCGACCGCACGGCGCGCGTGCTGGCCGCCGCGGTGCGCGGCTGGCTCACCGGCCCCCGCACGCCGCTTCCCGCTCCCGGCGGCGTCTCCCTCGGCCATCTCGGCCCCACGCCGTCTGGCGCTTCGGCCTGATCCCTCCGCCCGATCCCATCATCGATTTCCCCGCTCCCGGCCCGGTGCGCGTCGCATACCTCAGCGCGTCCGGCGCGCTGGGCGGGGCGGAGCGCGTGCTGCTGGACGTGCTGGCCAGCGTGCGCGCCGCCGAACCCTCGTGGCCGCTCACCCTGGTCTCCGGCGAGGACGGGCCGCTTCTGGAGCGCGTCCGTGCGCTGGGCGTGGAGGCGCACGTGCTCCCCTTTCCACGCGGCCTGGCCGCGCTGGGAGACGCCGGTGCGGGCGGAACGCTGCGCCTTCTCGGCGGCATGGCCGCGGCGGGCCCCGGGGCGGCGGCATACGTGGCGCGCCTCGCGTTCCTGCTGCGGCGAGGGCGGGCGGACGTGGTGCACACCAACGGCTTCAAGATGCACCTGCTTGGCGCTTGGGCCGCCTCGCGGGCCACGCCTGTCGTATGGCACCTTCACGACTTCGTCTCTACCCGCCGGGCGATGTCGGCCCTGCTGCGGCGGTCCGCCGGGCGCTGCGCCGCGGCGGTGGCGGTCTCGGATGCCGTCGCCGTGGACGCGCGAACCGTGCTGGGCGCCGGACTGCGGGTGGAAACCGTCCACAATGCCGTCGACCTTCACCGGTTCACGTCCGACGGGCCCACGCTGGCCCTCCACGACGCGGCGGGGATGCCGCCGGAGCCCGTGGGGACGGTGCGCGTGGGCCTCGTCGCCACCATGGGCGTGTGGAAGGGCCACGCGGAGTTCCTGCGCGCCGTCGCCCGCGTACCACGTGAGATCCCGCTGCGGGCGTACGTGGTCGGGGGCGGGATCTATCGCACGCAGGGGAGCGAGGTGTCGGTGGACGGCCTGCGGCGGCTGGCGGCGGAACTGGGGATCGCCGACCGCGTGGGGTTCACCGGCTTCGTCGCCGACCCCGCGGCGGCCATGCGCGGCCTGGACGTGGTGGTGCACGCCAGCACGCAGCCCGAGCCGTTCGGGCTGGTGATCGCCGAGGCCATGGCGTGCGGCCGGGCGGTAATCGCCAGCGCGGCCGGCGGCGCGGCCGAGATCATCTCTCCCGGCCACGATGCGCTCGCGGTGGCGCCGGGGGACGTGGACGGGCTGGCCCGCGCCATCCGCCAGCTCGCTACGGACGGGATGCTCCGCGCCACCCTGGCCCGCCAGGGCCGCGAGACGGCCGTTCGCCGCTTCGACCGCGCGCGGCTCGCGTCGGCGCTGTCTCCGCTGTATCGTTCCCTCCTCAGCCAGTAGGCCGCGCCCCGTCCAGCATCTCCCGTTGCCGCAGCCGCTCCGAGTTCTTCACGTGTACGCGGGCAACCTGTACGGCGGGGTGGAGCGGATGCTCGCCACCCTGGCGTCGGCGCGCGTGGACGGGCTGGAGCAGTCGTTCGCGCTCTCCTTCGACGGACGGCTGGCCGACGAGCTGCGGCGGATCGGCGCGCGGGTGGAACTGCTGGGGCCCGTGCGCGTCAGCCTGCCGTGGACGGCGCTGCGGGCGCGGTCGCGGCTGGCGCGGGTGATCCGGGCCAGCCGGCCGGACGTCGTCGTGTGTCATTCCACCTGGGCGCACGGCATCTTCGCCGCGGTCGCGCGTGGCCGTGGCGTTCCCCTGGTCTTCTGGCTTCACGACGTGGTGAGGGGCGGTACCTGGGCCGACCGGCTGGCCAGGCGCACGCCGCCGGACCTGGCCATCTGCACCAGCCGCTTCGCACAGGCCGCGCTGGGCCGCCTTTGGCCGCACGTTCCCGCCGAGGTGGTGTATCCGCCGGTCCCGCCGCCGACGGTGGAGTCCTCGGCCCGGCGGGAGGTTCGCGCGGAGCTGGACACGTCCATTGACGATGTCGTGTTCCTGATGGCGAGCCGCTTCGACCCCGCCAAGGGCCACCGCGTTCTCCTGAATGCGCTGGCCTCGATGCGCGAGACGGAGCGGTGGACGTGCTGGATCGCGGGTGGCGCGTCGGGGCCGCGGGAGGCGGCGCACCTGGCCGGGGTGCGCGCCCTGGCGGAGGCATCCGGGATCGCGGGGCGGGTGCGGTTCCTGGGCGAGCGCGCGGACGTGCCGCGGCTGGTGGCGGCTGCGGACGTGCTCTGCCAGCCGAACCTTTCGCCCGACGCGTTCGGCATCGCCTTTGTAGAAGGGATGTACGCCGGGCTGCCCGTGGTGACTTCCGCGCTCGGGGGCGCGCTGGAGGCGGTCGATCCCACGACCGGCATCCTGGTTGCGCCGGGACGTGTGGACGCGCTGGCGGAGGCGAGGCGCGAGTTGGCGAGCGATCCCGGCCGACGCGCGGAGCTGGGCGCGGCGGGTCCCGCGCGGGCGCGGGCGTTGTGCGATCCCCATCGACAGGCGGAGCGAATGCGGCAGGTGCTGGCAACGGTGGCGGGGCAGGGATGAGCGCGGCGCACCCGGCATGGGAGCCGTCGTGAACACCGCGGCGCACCCCGTTCCGTACGCCGTGCCGTATCGCGGTGCGCGCAGGCGTCCCCGCCAGCCGTTTCCGTGGGTGCCGGCGTTCATCGTCTTCCAGCTCGCCTGCCAGCTGATGCTGATCTCCGGGCTCGCGGGCGTGCGCGTGCTGGTGCGCATGGCCGCGTTCGGGGCGAGCCTGGCGCTGCTGGCGCTGCTGCGGGGGCGCGGCTCCGCCCATCCCGCCCGGGGACCCGCCATCTTCGTATTCGCCATCCTGGGCGTCTGCATCTTCCATCCCGAGACATCCTCGTCCGCCGCCGGCATCGCGCAGGTGGGGCTGTACGGCGCGGTGATCGCCCCGCTCTTCTGGGTGCCGCGGCTCACCGCCATCGACATCCGCGCGCTGCGGCAGACCGTGATGGTGCTGTGGGCGTTCCACACCTTCAGCGCGGCCATCGGCGTGGTGCAGGTGTACCGCCCGGGAACGCTGCAGCCGCCGCTCTCCACCGTGGTGCAGTCCAAGGGCAAGGGCTACGTCGAAAGCCTCAAGATCACCACCGCCACCGGCCAGCGCGTGTTCCGGCCGATGGGGCTGACCGACGTTCCCGGGGGCGCGGCGGTGTCCGGGTTGTACGCGGTGCTCCTGGGCGTGGGCTTCTTCCTCACCCGCCGCACCCCGCTCGCGCTCGGAGCGTCGCTGGCGAGCATCGTGCTGGGCGCCGCCTGCCTGTACCTTTCGCAGGTTCGCTCGCTGGCGGTCATGACGGGCATCTCGCTGCTGGCCGTGGGCGCCGTCCTCGTGTGGCGGAAAGACGTCAAGCGCCTGTCGATGCTGGGGTTCGGGGTGATCGGCATGCTGCTGCTGGGGTACGTGATGGCGGTGAACATGGCCGGAGCGGCGGTCACCAACCGCATGGCGTCGCTGGTGCAGGCCCGGCCCACGCAGGTGTACTACGACAACCGCGGCCGATTCCTGGAAGACGCGCTGATGAAAACCCTTCCTGCCGCGCCCTTCGGCGAGGGGCTGGGGCACTGGGGGATGACGGCCACCTACTTCGGCGGAAGCGGGCCGGGCAAGAACATCTGGGTAGAGATCCAGTGGGCCGGGTGGATCGTGGATGGCGGCGCGCCCCTGCTGTTCACATACCTGCTCGCCGTGGGCGTGTGCCTGATCGCAACGTGGCGGATCGCGCGCGCCCGCCCGCCCGGACCCGAGGCGCACGACCTTCCGTTCTGGGCGGCCATCGTGATGGCGTACTCCGTCGGCGCCCTGGCGCTCACCTTTTCGTACCCCATCTTCGTTTCGCAGTCTGGGATGGAGTTCTGGCTGCTGAACGCCACCCTGTTCGCCGCGGCCCGCTACGCGCGCCAGGCCGCGCTCGCCGCCGAGGCGCCCGGGTGAGGCCCTGGGCGGTGGTGGCGGGGGACTTCGTCCGCACGGGGGGGATGGATGCGGCCAACCACGCGCTGGCCGGCTGGCTGGCGCGCGGCGGGCGCGAAACCCACGTGGTGGCGCATCGCGTCGCCGACGACCTCCTCCACGAACCCAACCTGCACGTTCACCACGTTCCCCGCCCGCTGGGAAGCCACCTGCTGGGCTTTCCGCTGCTGGACCGAGCCGGCCGCCGCGCCGCGCGTACGCTGGCGGCTCGCGACCCCGTGGTGCTGGGGAACGGCGGCAACACAGGCGTGGCGGGTGCGGTGTGGCTCCACTACGTCCACGCCGCGTACGAGCCGCGGGTGGCGGGGCGGCCGCTTCGGCGCGGCATCGACCGGCTGGCCCGGCGTAGCGCGCTGGCCGACGAGGCGCGCGCAGTGCGAGGCGCCCGGGTGATCGTGGCCAACTCGCGCCTGACCGCGCGTCACGCCACCGGGATGCTGGGCGCCGATCCGGCCGCGGTGCACGTTGTCTACTACGGCACGGACGCGGAGCGATTCCGCCCGCCCTCGCCGGACGAGCGCCAGGCTGCTCGCGAAGCGCTGGGGTGGAACGACGACGTGCCGGCCGTCGCCTTCGTGGGCGCGCTGGGGGACCGGCGCAAGGGTTTCGACACGTTGTTCGAGGCGTGGCGGCTGCTGTCGGCGGGCGGATCGTGGGATGCGCGGCTGGCCGTCGCCGGGGCGGGGGGCGAGCTGGAGCGCTGGCGGAGCCGCGCGGCGGAGGCGGGGCTGGCGGACCGCATCCACTTCCTGGGATTCCACTCCGACGTGCGCCGCCTGCTATGGGCCGCCGACGCCCTGGCCTCGCCCACGCGGTACGAGGCGTACGGGCTGGCCGTGCAGGAAGCCGTTTGCTGCGGGCTTCCCGTGCTGGTCAGCGAGACGGCGGGTGTGGCGGAGCGCATCGGGGGCGAGGCGCGCCGGCTGCTGATCCCCGATCCCGACGACGCGGAGGGCGTGGCCGCGCGGCTGCGCGCGTGGCGGGAACGGTTGCAGGAGCATCGCTCCGCCGCGCTCACGCTCTCCGCCCAGATGCGGCTGTGGACGTGGGACGACATGGCGCGGTCCATCGCCGAGCGGGTGGAGGCGGCCGGATGACGCAGTCGACGAAGTCGGTACAGCCGGGTGGATTTGTGCCGGTGGAGGCGTGCTGGGTCTGCGGGGCGCGTACCCTGGCGCCGGTGGCGCGCGCCATCTTCGAGTTCGAGGGGTACCGCGAGCAGGATCCCGCGCTGGCGGAGTACACGGGCGCCACGGTGGACCTGGTGCGTTGCGCCGGGTGCGGCTTCGGCCAGCCACGCGCCATGCCGACGCTGCCGGATTACTTCGGGCGGATGTACGACCAGCGCTGGTCGGACGAGTGGATCGACGCGGAGTTCCACTCCACGGCCAAGGACGCCATCTTCCGTGAAGTGCTTCGCGACCTGGCGGCCCGCGTGCCCGCGGGGGAGCGCACGCTGCTGGACCTGGGGGCGCACGTGGGGCGCTTCATTCACCTCGCGGCGCGCGAGGGTTGGCGTGCGGAGGGCGTGGAGCTGAACCCGCGCACCTCCGCCTACGCTGCCCGTGCCACGGGCCTCCCCGTGCACCGCGCGGACCTGCGCGACCTGGCGGAAGAGGGACGACGCTACGCCGCGGTGACGCTCACGGACGTGCTGGAGCACATACCTGAGCCGGTAGAGGCGCTGCAGGCGGTGCGTCGGGTGGTAGCGCCGGGGGGATGGGTGGCGGTAAAGGTGCCCCACGGCCCCAACCAACTGCGCAAGGAGCTGCTGCGCGCGCGGCTGCGGCCCGGCTACCGGCCCACGGTGGCCGACAACCTGGTGCACGTGTCGCACTTCACCCCGCGCGCCCTCGCGATTGCGCTGGAACGGGCGGGATTCGTGGACGTGCAGGTGCGTCCGGCCGCGCCGGAGCTGTTCGGATCGCGGCCCAGCCGGGCCGGGCGCCTGGCGGCCTACGCCGCCTCGCGGGTGCTGGGCCCCTCGTCGCCCCTGGCGCTGAACCTCCAGGCGTACGCGAGGGCGGGGGAATAGGGAATCGGCAACCGGCGGATCGATGTTTCACGGCCGAGGGATGGGGTGTGGGTCCCCGGCTGTGCTTCGGCCCCTGACCGTGCTGGGGCGAATGAATTCGCGGCAACAAGGGCCCAAAGTCCGCCTTCGCGGACTGCACGCGTAGTCGAGTGCGCGGGGCGAGCCGAGGCGCGATCGAATCCCGCTTGCGGGAGAGGGACGGGGGGAGAGGGCAGCCGCGGAGTGCGCCGGCCCAGGTCGAGACGACTCCGAGCCGGTGAGCGCCCCCCGTCGCGCGCACCAACGCTCACCGAAGCGCACGGAACTGGCTCCCTTCCCCCGCGCAGTTTGCGGGGGAAGGGCTGGGGATG